>JBCBDK010000032.1:0-6069 GCA_038529675.1 Actinomycetota bacterium | reverse complement strand
ACGCAGCGCTCGACGAGGCAACCGCGGCGTCGACGTCGTCGACGCTCGCGAGGCCGAGCTCAGCGGTCTGCTCGCCGGTCGCTGGGTCGAACACGGGCGACGTCCGCCCCGACGTGGCCGACATCGAGTCGCCGGAGATGAGGTGGTCGATGGTCTGCATGGGTGCTCCGTGGTTCGCGTTCGGGTCGTGTCGTCTCGTTGCGTCGCGTGCCGGCGTCAGATCAGGTACTGGCTCGTGCCACGGCGGAGGAACTCGCCGTCGCCTTTCGAGCCGTGGTACTCGCCGCCGTCGATGATGACCTTGCCCTTCGAGAGCACGGTGTCGACGTGGCCCGTCACCTCGATGCCCTCGTAGGCGGAGTGGTCGAGGTTCATGTGGTGGTTGTCGACGCTGATCGTCCAGGTGTGCTCGGGGTCGTAGAGCACGACGTCGGCGTCGGACCCGGCCTGGATGACGCCCTTCTTCGGGTACATGCCCATCATCCGGGCCGGCGTCGTGGAGCACAGCTCGACCCAACGGGGGAGTGAGATCTCGCCCTGGCGGACTCCCTGGAAGATCATGTCCATCCGATGCTCGACGCCGCCGATCCCGTTGGGGATCGCCCGGAAGTCGTTGAGGCCGAGCTCCTTCTGCTCCTTCATGCAGAACGGGCAGTGATCGGTGGAGACGACGGCGAGGTCGTTGGTACGCAGCCCGGTCCAGAGCTCGTCCTGGTGGTGCTCGTGCTTGGAGCGGAGTGGCGTGGAGCACACGTAGGCAGCGCCCTCGAAGCCAGGCTTGCCGAGGTGGTCCTCGAGGGAGAAGTAGAGGTACTGCGGGCAGGTCTCCGCGAACACGTTCATGCCCTTGCCGCGTGCGATCGCGACCTGCTCGAGCGCTTCCTTTGCCGAGAGGTGGACGATGTAGAGCGGTGCTGCGCCGACCTTGGCGAGCTGGATCGCCCGATGCGTCGCCTCGGACTCGAACTCGGCCCGGCGAACGTAGCCGTGGTGAACCGGGTCGGTGTCGCCGCGCTCGTACGCCTGCTCGGCGAGCACGTCGATCGCGATGCCGTTTTCGGCGTGCATCATGATCAGACCGCCGTTGCCGGCCGCCTGCTGCATGGCGCGCAGGATCTGGCCGTCGTCGGCGTAGAACACGCCGGGATACGCCATGAACAGCTTGAAGCTGGTGATGCCCTCGTTCACCAACGCGTCCATCTCCTTCAGCGAGTCGTTGTCGACGCCGCCGATGATCATGTGGAAGCCGTAGTCGATCGCGCAGTTGCCGGCGGCGAGAGCGAGCCGGTCGTCGAGGCACTCGCGCACGTTCTCGCCGTAGCGCTGCGTCGCGAAGTCGACGATCGTGGTGGTCCCGCCCCACGCCGCCGCCCGAGTGCCCGACTCGAAGTCGTCGGAGGCGACGGTGCCGCCGAAGGGCAGTTCCATGTGGGTGTGCACGTCGACGCCGCCGGGCACGACGAGCTTGCCCGTGGCGTCGATCACCTGAGCGCCGTCCTCGGCGGCGAGCGCTGCCGCACTGCCGGGTTGGAGGACGGCGGTGATGATCTGGCCGTCGACGAGCACCTCGGCAGGGTCGGCGCCGGTGGTCGTGACGACGGTGCCGCCCTTGATCAGGATGGACATGGCTCGTGCTCCTCGTTGTGCAGGTTCGGACGTCGTGCGGGTTCGGAAACGGTGGGTCGGTCGTGTCGTGATGTGCGTGTCGATCGCGGGTTTCAGCCTGCGAGGGCGGCAGTGTCTGCGGCGTCGACGTCGTGGATCGCGCCGATGATGATCTGCAGACCCTCGTCGAGTTCGGCCTCGGTGACGTCGAGCATCGGCGTGATGCGGACCACGTTGCCGTACAGGCCGCCCTTGCCGACGAGCAGGCCCGCCGACTTGCACCCCTCGAGCAGCGCGCCTGCCTTCTGGGCGTCGGGTTCGCCGGTTTCGGGTACGACCGTCTCGATGGCTTGCATCAGGCCGCGGCCGCGCCGCTCGGCGATCCAGGGTGTCGCGTCGACCACGGGGTCGAGCTGCGACTCGAACCGCTTGCCCATCCGTTTCGCGTTGCCCTGGAGTTCGTTCGAACGGACGTAGTCGATCGTGGCCAGCCCTGCGGCGGCCGACAGTGGGTTGCCGCCGAAGGTGGAGAACGACAGCGCGGTGATCGTGTTCATCACGTCCGCGCGAGCGACGATGCCGGCGAGGGTGATCCCGTTGCCAACGCCCTTCGCGAAGGTGAGCATGTCGGGCACGACGCCGTGGGCCTCGTAGCCCCAGAAATGTTCGCCGGTGCGGCCCCACCCGGTCTGCACCTCGTCGGAGATGAGCAGGATCCCGTTGTTGGCGAGAACCTTGTGGAACTCGGCGAAGAAGCCGTCGGGTGGCACGGTGAACCCGCCGACACCCTGGATCGGCTCGGCGATCAGGCAGGCCACGTCGCCGGCGGTCATCATGTCGATGACCTGCTGGAGGTCGTCCACGCACGCCTGGGTGAACTCGGCGTCGTCGAGGTCGCGGAACGGGCTGCGGAGCTTGTAGGCGCCCTGCACGAAGTTGACCGACAGGCCCGACAGGCTCGTCGAACTCCACGACGAGTGCGACGTGATCGCCTGCGTCGTGAACGACCGCCCGTGATAGCTGTTCCGCATCGCGAGCACCTGGTTGGACTTGCGGTAGCTGGTGGCGAGGAGGATCGCGGTGTCGTTGGCCTCGGAACCCGATGTCGTGAAGAACACCCGCGCGTCGGGGATGCCGGACAGTTCGCCGATCGTCTCCGCCAACTCGATCATCGGTTCGGAGAGGTAGAGCGTCGAGGTGTGCATCACCTTCGCCGCCTGCTCCTGCACTGCGGCCACCACCGCCGGATTCGCGTGCCCGACCATCGTGGTGAGCACACCGCCGAAGAAGTCGAGGTAGCGGTTGCCCTCGACGTCCCACACGTAGCCGCCATCGCCGCGCTCGATCGAGATCGGCTCGGCGTACAGCGGTTTGGTGTAGTCGGGCAGGATCGCTCGGTACCGCTCGTGGAGTTCGGCGTTGGTGGTCATGTCGTGCTCCTCCGTGCGAGCCGAGCGGATCGGTGTCAGTCGCGAACCAGATCGCCGTACGAGTCGGTTCGACGGTCCCGGTAGAAGGCCCACTGGTCGCGGACTTCGCGGATCAGGCCGAGGTCGAGCTCGCGTACGACGAGTTCTTCGTCCTGATCGGAGGCCGGCTCACCGACGAACTGACCACGCGGGTTGGCGAAGTACGACGTGCCGTAGAAGTCGTTCGGGCCCTGCTCTTCGATGCCGACACGGTTGATCGCGCCGACGAAGTACATGTTCGCCGCCGCGGACGCGGTCTGTTCGAGTTTCCAGAGGTACGCCGAGAGCCCGCGGCTGGTCGCCGACGGGTTGAACACGATTTCGGCGCCGTTCAATCCGAGCGCGCGCCACCCCTCGGGGAAGTGGCGGTCGTAGCAGATGTACACACCGACCCTGCCGACGGCGGTGTCGAAGACGGGATAGCCGCCGTTGCCGGGCCGGAAGTAGAACTTCTCGAGAAATCCGGTCACCTGCGGGATGTGGTGTTTGCGGTACTTGCCGAGGTACGAGCCGTCGGCGTCGATGACGGCCGCCGTGTTGTAGAGCACGCCGGGTTGCTCCTCTTCATACATCGGCAGCACCAGCACCATCCCGAGCCGCGCTGCGTGCTCCTGGAAGCGCTTGACGATCGGGCCGTCGGGGATCTGCTCGGCGTAGCTGTAGAACGCGGCGTCCTGCGCCTGGCAGAAGTAGGGCCCGTAGAAGAGCTCCTGGAAGCACATGACCTTGGCGCCCTGAGCGGCCGCCTCCTCCATCTTCTGTTCGTGCGCCTCGATCATCGATTCCTTGTCGCCGGTCCACGCGAGCTGGACGATGGCGGCGGTGACGGTGTCGGACATGGGCCCTCCCTGGCTGGAGATCGAGGCGTGGTCGCCACGCGGACGGCGACACGCGGCATCGTATTGTCCGCCCGCGACACGCTCAAGGGCCTCTTTGTCGCTGACAAACGGACCGCACCGCCTGGATGCGCAGGCGGCTCGTACCCTGCCCGACGATGCGGGAGATCCACGACCTCGATCAGTTCGATGCCCACTGTGAGGCCACCCACAGCCTGAGCGGCGCAGTGGTGCAGGGCGTCGACCTGTCCGACAGAGCTGCGCTGCTGCGTTCGCTGCCGTGCGTGGGTGCCACGTTCCTCGGTTGTCGTCTCGATGGCGACACCCTCGAGGCGGTCGTGGAGGCCGGTGCCGCCGTGTTCCCGAACCTGCCGGCACTGCCGTTCCGGCCGTATCGGTCGACGCTGTACGCACAGGGCGAACTGCTCGGTGGCTGGACGCCCGGTGAGGCCGGCTCGTTCGAGCGTGACGCGCTCGACTCGCGGATCTACACGTGGTCGACCCAGCACCCGCGCGGCGCGAACCTGCCCGTGCTCGACTCGCTGGCCCAGCGGCTCCACGATCACGCGATCGACGATGCGCTGGGAGACCATCTCGCAGAGCATCCCGACGTTGCTGCGGTGATGGGCGGCCATGCGATGTTGCGCACCGACGACGCGTACCGCACGGTCGCCGAACTCGGACGCTCCATGGCGCGCGCCGGGTGGCACGTTGCGACCGGTGGTGGTCCGGGTGCCATGGAGGCGGCCAACCTCGGCGCCTGGATGGCTCCCTACTCCGACGGTGCGCTGGACGTCGCGATCGAACTGTTGACGGTCGAGGTGGCGTACGCCAACGCCGACGCATACCTCCGGGCGGGCCAGCGCGTGCTCGACGAGTTCCCGGGCGGTGGCGAGAGTCTCGCCGTGCCGACCTGGTTCTACGGCCACGAGCCGACGAACCAGTTCGCCACGCACGTCGCCAAGTACTTCGCCAACTCGATTCGCGAGGACGGGCTCCTCGCGATCGCGACCCGCGGCGTCGTGTTCGCGCCCGGCGCAGCGGGCACGACGCAGGAGGTGTTCCAGGACGCCACCCAGAACCACTACGACGTGTTCGGTGTGATCAGTCCGATGGTGTTCCTCGACTCGACGTTCTGGCGCGAGACGCTGCCGGCCGAACCGCTGCTGCGCACGCTCGCCGGCGATCGGCCCTACGCCGACCTGGTCGGCGTGGGCGACACGGCAGGCGAGGTCATGTCGTTCCTGTTCGACCACGAACCACTCCGCCGCTGAACCGGTCGGCCGCGCACCGCGTGCCCCGGTGACCTTGGACCCGGGTTCCGGGTGGGTCGCCGTCGGTACGGTCGAAAACATGACGAGTTCCAGGCACGTGTCATTCGGGGTGGCCATCGGGATCACGGTTGCTGCACTCGCGTCGTGCGGGAGCGACGGCGAGGATGAGCGAGCCGAGATCGAAGCGGAGGGCACCGGGAATCCGTACACGCAAGCGATCATCGAGTCGACCTCGCACGACGAGATCCTCCTTCCCGGAGGCGACATGGTCGTGGCGGCCGACTGCAGCCCGGACGACGAGGACCTCCCGCTCGTGACCGCTGTGGCGAACGGACTGCCTGACGGGGTGTACGTCGGGGTGTTCGAGCCCGCAACTGGTGTCGACATCACGCTCGAGGTCACCGGGGCCGAGCAGGTCGTGGCGACGGCGTCGGTCGCGCTCGACGACGAGGCCTACGTGGTCACCTTCGACTCGATCGAAGGCGGTTCGTTCGACCTCCGAGGCTGCTGACCGGAGCACCCCGGGGCGGTCCGAGTCCCGCCGCCGTGAGCGTGGTCGGGCGAACGCCGCCGGATCGGCCCGCACGACGTGCTGGCGGAGCGAGCTCCGTTGTCCTCCGCGTGCGATCCGGTCAACCGAAGCGGCGGCAGAACTCGCCGACGACCGATTCGTCGGACTGGCCCGGCCTCGGCAGGATCGGCTGCTCGGACCGCTCCGCCAACGCGGCGAGAACGAGGAGGATCACACCACCGCCGGCGATCCAGGCCCAGGTCGGCGCCTCGGCGAGACGGGGCCCGGCCGAGAGCAGCGTCGTGGTACCGAGTGCGACCACGCCGGCGACGAGCGGGGCGCCCAGGCGACGCCAGCCGCCGACGGCGAGCGAC
>JBCBDK010000031.1:0-14637 GCA_038529675.1 Actinomycetota bacterium | reverse complement strand
CAGGTCGGTCAGGTGCGGGACGATCTTCGGATCGAACAGCGTCCAGTCCTCACCGGCCTCGACCCGACGCATGAACAGGTCCGGGATCCAGTTGGCGAGGTTGAGGTTGTGCGTGCGGCGCGCCTCGTCGCCGGTGTTCTCGCGCAGCTCGAGGAACTCCTCGATGTCCGCGTGCCAGGACTCGAGGTAGACGCAGGCCGCGCCCTTGCGGCGGCCGCCCTGGTTGACGGCGGCGACCGACGAGTCGAGCGTACGCAGCCACGGCACGATGCCGTTCGAGAGCCCGTTGGTGCCGGTGATGAGGCTGCCCTTGGCGCGGATGCGGTGCCAGGCGACGCCGATGCCGCCCGCGAACTTCGACAGCTTGGCGATGTCGGTGTAGCGCTTGTAGATGCCCTCGAGGGAGTCTTCCGGCGAGTCGAGCAGGTAGCACGACGACATCTGGCTGTGTGTGGTGCCCGAGTTGAACAGCGTCGGGCTCGACGGCAGGTACGCCAGCGACGACATCAGGTCGTAGAACTTGACGGCCTCGTCGACGGCGTGGCTGACCGCATCGGCGTCGGTGCCGGCCGGGGCGGTGGGCGCGACCAGTCCGCAGGCGACGCGGAGCATGAAGTACTGCGGGGTCTCGATGACGTCGCGACGCTCGGGGTGGCGGAGCAGATAGCGGTCGTACACCGTGCGCAGACCGAAGAACTCGTAATTGCGGTCGCGGTCGGAGTTGATCGCGGCGTTGAGTTCGGGGGCGTTGGCCTGGACGAAGTCGTGGACCTCCTGGCTCACCAGCCCTTCGTTGAAGCCGACGGTGATCGACTCGGAGAACCACGGGATGTTCTGGTTGCGCACCTCTTTGTCGACCACGGTCGACAGCAGGCGGGCGGCGAGCTTGGAGTAGTTGGGCTCGTCGACGATCAGGCCGGCAGCGGTGCGGATCGAGAGTTCGTCGAGCTCACGGGTGGTGGCACCGTCGGCGAGCGCCGAGATCGTCCTGGTGGAGACGCGCATCGGGTCGACGCCGAGGAGACCTTCGGAGGCCCGTGCGATCGCGTTGACGATCTTGTTCAGATCGACCGGCTCGACGGTGCCGTTGCGCTTGGTGACCCGCATGCCCGTCGGACCCGCATCGACGGTACCGGACCCTGCACCGGCGGCGCCTGCCTGCTGCATCGTGCCGGGTGCCGGCGCCTGCAGGGCACCGGTGGACGCACTGGCGTCGGTCAGGGTCGGTTGCGTCGTTCCGTCGGCGCCCGTCGGCTCGCTCGTGGTTCCGCCAGGCTGGTTCTCGATGAGTGTCACAAGCGCTCCATCCGTTCCGTGATTCGTCGTGTTCGTCGTGTGCTCGACGCGCTCACGCACGCCGCATTGGTGTCGTTGCAGCAGCCCCCACATGTGGTGTCTGCCTGGCTGCTGGCCCCCCGCCCGGCACCACATCTGGGGTGATGACGGACGAGTAATTACAGCAGCGGGATTCGTCGCGCGCAAGGCTTTGTTCAGAAAATCGACAAGTACGTGCGCACCTCGTGACCGGCGGACGCGAACACCCTGCTCAGGGCGCCGCGGCCCTCGATCGGCGGTCGAACCGGCCCGACGCCCGAACCGGTGTCAGGCGATCGACCAGCGGGGCGGGGACCCCCGAGCGACCCGCCCGTCAGCCGAGCGCGGCGTCGAGACCGGTGCCCGATTCGCTCCGGTTCGACACGCGGCGAGGTCTGCCTCGCTCCGCAGCCTCGACCACGCCTTGTTCGGCGTGTGGGCCGCTGCGCTCACGACCATCGTCGAGCCGTCTTCGGCGGTGCGTTCGGCCTCGGCGTGCCAGACGACCTCGAGGTGGTCGAGCCGGCCGTCGCGGCGACGGACGTGGTTCTCGCGATAGTCGAGCGTCGTCCGCCACCCCGACCGTTCGAGTTCGTCACGGTCGAAGGGCACGCCGGCACCGTGGCGTCGGCGACGGTTCCCCACCACAGCGCCCGGCGCGGATCCCGCCGACGCCGCGGTCCGCTCGTCCGGTGACGCCTTGCGGCCCGGTGTTCGTGCGATGGCGGCTCGACGGGCCGTCGTGAAGACCATCACGACATCGTGACGGCCCGACCCTGTGCGGAGCTAGAGGGTCAACCCTGTGAATTGTCGCCCTACCGGTGTGTTCGAGTTGTGGAGTGGGCTGTGGAGCACCGGGCAGAGGATGTGGACGACGAGCACCGACTCGAGCCCCCGTGGACGCCGTTCGCACGAGCGGACGTGCTCAGAGCGCCGCCTGGAGGTCCTCCACGATGTCTGCGCATGCCTCGAACCCAGCGGCGATCGCCGGGTCGGTCGGGTCGAGGTACTCGCCAATCGTCTCACCGGTCGGATCGGCGAGGAGGTCGGCCACGGTGACCTCGGGGATGTCCGCGCCGCTCTCGCGCAGGCAGTCGAACAGCCGCACGATGATGGCGAACTCGTCGTCTGCGACGGGCACGAAGAAGTCGGCCTCCGCGTTGTCCGAACACTCGAGCATCTCGGGCACCGCCAGATCGACGAGATAGGCAGCGACCGGTTCCGCGACGCAGTCGATCGAACCGAAGGCGGTGTGACCCTCGGCCTCGACGGTGTACAGCACGCCCGACTCGAGCTGGTCGGCGAGCTCGACCGACCACTCGTAGGGCGTCGCCGGGTCGCCGGTGCTCCCGATGACCAGGATCGGCGCCGCACCGGCGGCGGGCCCGATCGCCAGCGGGTCGATCGACTCGGCGACGCCGAGGCAGCCGGTGGACGCCCGAAGGACGTCGTCGAACCAGGTCGAGAGCGCGGCGGTGTCGTCGGCGCCGGCACGGACCTCGTCGACCGCCGGTCTGGTCGGGTCGTCCGCACAGTTGATGAAGCCGTTCGCCACATTGGAGTTGTCGTACGACCCGTCGGGCTGGCGGCCCTGCAAGTTGTCCCCCAGCACCTGGAGCAACTCCCCGTCCTGTTGTGTCTCGGCGACGTACAACCCCTGGGCGAGGAACGGCCAGGCATCCTTCGAGTACAGGGCGGCCACGATGCCGAGATCGAACTCGCCGCGGGTGAGGACCCGCCCCGAACCGGCCGGGAGCTCGCCGACCTCGTCGAGCTCCCCACGCAACCCCTCGATCACGTCGAGCGTCGGGCCCAGCTCTTGGAGCAGACAGTCCTCGTCCGCGTCACAGGCGGCGGCGAAGTTGGTCAGTGCCCGGTCGAACCCCTCGGCCTGGCCCCGACCGAGCTCGGCGAGCTCGGCGTTCGGCAGGACCGCTGCGTCGAGGACGAGCGCCCGGACGCGCTCGGGGAACAACTCGGCGTAGGTCGCGCCGAGGCGCGTGCCGTACGAGTAGCCGACGTAGGTCAGACCGTCGTCGCCGAGGGCGTCGCGCAGCAGCTCCAGATCGCGGGCGGCGTTGTTGGTGCCGACGTACGGTGCGAGCTCCAGCGTTTCGGGGGTACAGACCGTGTCGAGCGCCGTGGCCTCCTCGACGAGCGCCTGCCAAACGGCATCGTCGCCTGCCTCGAGGATCGTCACGTTGTCGTCGATCTCGATGTCGCACTCGACCGCAGTCGATGCACCGACGCCGCGCGGGTCGAACGAGACGAGGTCGAATCGGTCCTGGACGTCGGTCGGGATCGTCAACGCCGCCTGGGTGAGGAAGTCGATCCCCGACCCGCCCGGCCCGCCCGGGTTGAACACGACGTGGCCGAGCTGGTCGCCGCCGGCCGTGTCGGCGCGGGCGACGGCGATCTCGATCGTCTCCCCGTCGGGCTGTTCGTGGTCGAGCGGCACGAGCAGCGTCGCACACTCGAGTTCCGGCCCGGCGATCGCGGCGGCGTCGTCGCATGCGCGCCAGTCGAGTCCATCGGGGGCACGTCCGGCCGCTCCCTCGTCGACCTCGTCGCCGGATGCGTCCTCGTCCCGATCGTCGGCTGGGTCGGTGTCGGCCGGGTCGTCGGTCGGCGATCCGTCGTCGGAGTCGGGCGCGTCGGAGCCGGTACAAGCAGTGACGACGAGGACGCCGGCGGCGAGCGCGGCCAGCGTTCGGGAGATGCGCATGGGTCGAACGTACCGATCGACACGAACCGATGGCCCGCGACCCGCCGAACGCCCGTGGTCGCGATCCCTGACCGAGCGGCTGTTCAGGACGTGGTGCGGCGATCGACCCACTTCGGCGTGATCGCCGGCGCCCCGCCGACGGCACGGGCCACGGCATCGGCGGGCTCCGCCGTCCGCTGCGGCAGCGCACCGTGGTCCGGCTTCATGAAGCCCGAGTCGATTGCGCGACCGACGAACTCGAACAGCGCAGCGAAGTAGTCGTGCACGTCGAGGAACACGACCGGGACCGAGACGATCCCGAGCTGGTTCCAGGTGAGGATCTCGAAGGCCTCGTCGAGCGTGCCGAACCCGCCCGGCAGCACGATGACGCCGTCGCTCATCGCCGCCATGCGCGCCTTGCGGGCATGCATGTCGATCTCGACCTCCAGGTCGGTGAGGCCGCGGTGGCCGACCTCGAGATCGAAGAGCTGTTCGGTGATCACGCCGGTCACGTCGCCGCCGGCGTCGATGGCGGCGTCGGCGACGATGCCCATCAGCCCGACGTGCCCACCGCCGTACACGAGTCGGTGCCCCGCACGAGCGAGGTGCGCGCCGACCGATCGAGCGGCCTCACCGAACCCGGGATCGTTCCCCGAACTCGACCCACAGAACACCGCGACCGTCGACATCGCGACAGCGTGGCAGAACTCGTCGACACGCGCGCCCTCCGTTGCCCTCGGTCGACGCGGCACGACGCGGCGCGAGGTCAGCGCGCGCCGGCGAACCCGTTGAGGAAGAAGTCGGTGAACCGCTCGATCAGTTCGTCGATCGGCCGGTACGTCAGGTCGTTCTGGTCGGCGACGTCAGCCAGCTTCGGTGCGAGCGTGACCAACCCGGCCATCGTCGACCAGGCCATCGTCGCGGCGGTCTCGACGTCGAGTTCGGGATTGAACGCGTCGCGGATGTTGCCGATCGATTCGAGCAGGCGGTCGTACGCTCCGCATCCCGCGACGATGAGCGCTTCGTTCTCGCTGTCGTGGAGTTCGTCCGCGAACATCACGGCGTAGTGACCCGGATGCGCGAGCGCAGTCGCGACGTACGCCGAGCCGCAGGCCCGGAACTGTTCGAGTGGGTCGTCGCTCGAACGGAGCGCGGCGGCGAGCGCAGCTTCGAGCCGTGCGAACCCGTCGGTGGCGACCGCGGTCAGCAGCCCCTTCGCCGACCCGAAGTGATGTGCCGGCGCAGCGTGCGAGACGCCGGCGCGGCGGGCGGCCTCACGCAGACTGAAGCCGTGCGGTCCGCACTCGGCGACGAGCTCCGCCGTCGCGGCGCGCAGCACCGCCGGCAGATCGCCGTGGTGGTACGTGGTCATGTCGGTCGTGTCGTTCATCGTCGTGTCGCAGCATGTCGAGTGTCACACAGACCCGCATCTTGACAGTGTCAGGTGAACTCGTGTTCACTCACATCTTGACAGTGCAACTTGACGCTGGCAAGCCCTCACCGAATCGAGCACTCATGTCCCTCACCACCGCGCCGCCCGACCACACCTCCCCGACCGCACAGCACACTTCGAGCCGTCCGACCGACGGCCCCGAGCGCAGCACCCGTCTCACCGCCGCGCTGTACCGGCGACTCGGTCGGGTGCTCGTCGTGGTCGGGGCGATCACGGCGCTGCTCGTGGTTCCGTTCCTGACGATGGCGCCGACCGAGTCGGCCTCGACGGAACCGAGCGGGAACGTGTTCACCGCCCGCGATCGGATCGACGAGCGGTTCGTCTCGAACGTTCACGCCACGTTCGTCATCGCAGAGCACACGGGCGACAACGGCGCGGCAGACGACGGTGGCGGCGATCTGCTGCGAGCCGAGCCGCTCACCGAACTGCTCGCCGCCAACGACGCAGTTCGCGCTGATCCGATCATCGGACCCGACCTGCTGCGTTACTACGAGGACGATGCCGACGCCGACGTGGTCGGGATCCTCTCCCTCGCCGAACTCGTCGACCGCCAACTCCGTACCGAGGGCATCGACGGCCTCGCCGCGGCGACCGATGCGGACGTGAAGTCGGCCGGCGCAGCGCTCATCGAGCGATACGGCGAGCGATCGGATCTGCTCGGCATCTCGGCCGAGAGCACACGGGACGAGAACGACGACTGGATCGTGCCGGCGGTCAACTTCCCGGTGCTCGCCGACAACGACGCGCTCGGGTTCGGCAACGTCTCGGTCAACCTTGGCGGCGACACCGACGTCGAGGAGTACGACCGTTCGGTGCAGGACGTGCTGCGAACCGCCGACGGCTTCCAGGTGAACGGTGTGGCGATCGACGTCAACCTGACGAGCGAGGAACAGGGCGCGGTCGCCGGACCGTTCATCGGCTTCACCATCCTCGCCGCCCTCCTGCTCGTCGGGCTCACCTTCCGCAGCTACTGGGTGCTCGCCACCGTGTCGGTCGCATTCCTCGTGCTGCTCGTCTGGCTGAAGGGCATCTCGAACCTGATCGGCTTGCGCGACGACCTCGTGCTCTCGCTGATCGTTCCGATCGCGATGATCAGCTTCGGCGTTGACTTCGCGTTCCATGCGATCGGGCGCTACCGCGAATCGCGTGCCGATGGCCTGACCTCCGCGCCCGCCGTTGTCGGTGGACTCGCCGCCGTCTCCGGCGCACTCGTGCTCGCGCTGGTGTCGGACAGCGTGGCGTTCCTCGCCAACGTGACCGCCGGGATCGAGTCGATCATCGGGTTCGGCGTCGGGGCGGCGATCGCCCTTGCCTCGGCGTTCGTCCTGCTCGGCATCGTGGCGCCGCTCGTCGTGGCGCGCATCGAGTCCGACGTGGCCGCACCTGCGGTCGGGAGGTCGATCACCGCACGTCGGGTCGGCGCAGGCCTCGGCGCCGCCTCGATGACGATGGGCTCGGTCCTGCTCCTCGTGTTCATCCTCCCCTGGCTCGGCGTGATCCTCTCCGTGCTCACGGCCGTCGCGGTGTTGGGCGTGCCGTACCTCGTCGCCCGCCGCCGTCGCCTCGCCGACGATCGGCCCGCCCTCGGTGACCTCCCCCACCTCGGCGGCGAGTCAGGTCTCGCGGCGCCGATCGGACGCACCGTGTCAGCCCTCGCCCGACGCCCCGCCCCGGTGCTCGGCGGTGCGGTGCTCGTCACTGCGGTCGCCGCCACGTTCGCCGTGCAGGTCCCGGCCGAGTTCGACGTGCAGGACTTCTTCAGCCCGGACACCGACTTCGTCGTCAGCCTCGACCAGCTCGACCAACACGTCGGTGACCGCGGCGGTGAACCTGCGATCCTCTACGTCGAGGGCGATCTCTCCGACCCGGCTGCGCTCGCGTTGCTCGCATCCAGCGTCGACGATGTGCGATCGCTCGACACCCCGGCCCTCGCACGGGACGACGACGGCCGCGTCGACATCGAGGCCGGCGTGTTCGAGGTGTTCGACGAGACCTGGGCGTCGCCGATCATGACCGACGTCGTCGCCCAGCAGGCCGGCGTCGCCCTGACCGACGCCGACGGCGACCGGATCCCGGACACCCGCGAGCAGATCGAGGCGCTCGTTGCGGTCGCCACCGAGATCGGCGTCCCGATCGATGCCGAGCGGGTCTCGATGACGCCCGACGACGTGGCGACGTCGATCTCGCTGGACGGCGACGTGCCGGCGACGTTGCTGCGGATGAACGTCGTCGACAGCCGCGCCCAGCAGTCGGTCGCCGCGGCCAAGGCCGACCTCGCGCCGGTCGCCGACGCCATCGCTCGCGATCTCGGCGGCACGTTCGTCGAGGTGACCGGTAGCCCCTTCATCCGAGAGGCGTCGCTCGACGCGACCAACCGCGCCTTGCAGATCTCGCTCCCGATCGCCGTGTTGCTCTGCTTGCTCGTGGCGGCGGGCTTCCTGCGCTCGATCCGCTACGGGCTCGCCAGCATCGTGCCGATTCTCATGGTCGTCGCGTGGCTCTACGCATTCATGGAGATCGCCGGCTACTCGATCAACCTCGTGACGGCCACGATCGCCGCGGTGTCGATCGGCATCGGCATCGATTTCGCCATCCACTTCATCGCACGGTTCCGCGAGGAGCTGGAGCGACACGGATCGCGCCATGTCGCGGTTCGGGTGTCGGGCGAGGGGACGGGGCTGGCACTGGTGGCGTCGGCAGCGACATCGGCCGTCGGGTTCGCGATCCTGGCCCTTGCGCCGATGCCGCTCTTCGCCTCGTACGGCCTCCTCACGGCACTGATGATCGTGATGGCGCTCGTCGCCACGCTCGCCGTGCTCCCCAGCCTGCTCGTGCTCATCACCCGTGACCGCCACCCATCCCCGAGCGAGGAACCCGATGCGGCGCAACCGACGCCACGGAGATGACGGGGCCTCGAGCAACGGGACAGCGCGGACGCCGACCGGTGTGAACTCGGGCTCGGACGCTCGATCGATTGGGCACGAGCCGGTTACCGGTCGGTAATCTCGCTGATCGTGAGCGCCGACACCCCTCCCGACACATCGCCCGACCCGACGACCGTCGCGGCACCAGATCTGGCGGCCGCCGCCGATGCGATCGACCTCGCCGACCGCGTGGTCGGCACCTCGGTCCGGCGGCTCGCCGAGACCGACGGCGGCGCGGACACCCATCAGGTGTTGGCCTACGAGATCGCACACGCTGCGGCCGGCGTTGCAACGGCGAAGTCGCTGCTCGACTACGGCAACAAGGGCGAGGTCGAGGCTCGCATCACGTGCGCATTCGCCGCCGACATGATCCACGACGTCTCGTCGAAGATCCTCGGTCGCGAAGACGACTGGGGCGTCGAGCGTGGCGCGCTCGACCACGCCCATGCGTTCATGACGATGTTCCGCGACGCCCGGTTCCTCGCCTCGCTCGCCGACCAGCCCGGGCCGTTCCATCTGTCCGACGACATGGAGATGGTCTCCGACACGTTCGGGTCCTTCGCCCAGAACGTGATCGCACCGCACGCCGAACACGTGCACCGCACCAACGGCGACGTCCCGGAGGAGATCGTCAGCGGCATGGCGGAGCTCGGCGCGTTCGGTCTGTCCGTTCCGTCCGAGTACGGCGGCTTCGGTGAGGGCGGCGACGAGGAGTACATCGCCATGGTCGCTGCGACCGAAGCGCTGTCCAAGGCCTCGCTCGGCATCGGCGGCTCGCTGATCACACGCCCCGAGATCCTCACCCGCGCGCTGGTCAAGGGTGGCACGGAGAAGCAGAAGCAGGAGTGGCTGCCCAAGCTCGCCACCGCCGAGGTCATGCCCGCCGTCGCCGTCACCGAACCGGACTACGGCTCTGATGTCGCGGGCATCAAGGTGACTGCGACGCAAGCCGATGGGCCGAACGGTGAACCCGGCTGGATCATCAACGGCGTGAAGACGTGGTGCACGTTCGGCGCCCGCGCCGATGCGCTCACGTTGCTCGCCCGCACCGACCCCGATCGATCGAAGACTCATCGCGGTCTGTCGCTGTTCATCGTGCCGAAGCCTCGAGGCGACGCTCACGGCTTCGTGCTCGAGCAGGACGGGACGTCGGGCAAGATGGAGGGCCGCCCGATCGACACGATCGGCTACCGCGGGATGCACTCGTACGAGATCGCCCTCGAGGACTGGTGGGTGCCCGCCGCCAATCAGATCGGCGGCCCCGAGGGGCTCGGCAAGGGCTTCTACTACCAGATGGCCGGCTTCGAGAACGGGCGCCTGCAGACTGCAGCGCGCGCCGTCGGCGTGATGCAGCGGGCGTACGAACTCGCACTCGAGTACGCGGAGAACCGCACCGTGTTCGGCCAGTCGATCCTCGACTACGAATTGACCCGCGCCAAGCTCGGCAGGATGGCGGTGCTGACCCAGGCCGGCCGCCAGTTCTCTTACGCGGTTGCGACGCTCATGGCCAAGGGCGCTGGCCAGATGGAGGCGTCGATGGTGAAGGCGTACGTGTGCAAGGCCGCCGAGTGGGTCACCCGTGAAGCGATGCAGATCCACGGCGGCATGGGTTACGCCGAGGAGTACGAAGTCAGCCGACTGTTCGTCGACGCCCGCGTGCTCTCGATCTTCGAAGGCGCCGACGAGACCCTCTGCTTGAAGGTCATCGCCCGCCAACTGATCGCCGCCCAGCACTGACGTCACCACTCCGTCGTCGAAGGACCCGGACGACACGGCCCGACGGGCACTCGCCTCCCCTCCCCGGCCTCGTGGTTCACCGCCGGGCCGACCGAACCGAGGTCGTTCGGATCCAGCCGCGCCCACCTCGCGAGTGCGCGGAGTGCACGACGACTCGATCCGTGTCGGTCCGGCCGGCCCGGCGTCAGCGGCCTGTCACGGGTGACGGAGCGCCGTCACCCGGCTGGTCACTCGTCGAGTGAACCGTCGTCGCCGGTGCCGTCATCGACGGAACCATCATCGACGGAACCATCGTCACCGCCCGCCGGTTCGGGCGCCAGCGTCGGATCCGTCGGATCCTCGTCGTCGCTGCCACACGCTGCTGCGGTGAACACCAGCGTGATCGCCGCTGCTGCGGCGATCACCCGCCGCCGGGTCGTCGGGGGTCGGTGCCCCGGGTTCGCGCCGTCGAGACGTGGTCGGATCGGTGCTGCCATGGTGGATTCCTTTCACGGTTGCCACCCGCTCCACGCGGACCGTAGGAGTACACGTTGCGAGGTCGCCGTCGCGGCCGCCACTTGTCAGCGCAGCCGTCAGCTGATGCCGCGGCCCCACCGTTCGACGACTCGACGTGACGAAGGTCCGGCGATCCCGGGTGCACCGGACCGCCGCGCAATGTACGGTCAATTGGCAGGAGGTCCCCCCGATGTACTCCAACCTGGGCACACCGTTGCTCGCCGCCACGACCGAGTTGATGGCTGCACGATGGCAGATGGCCTTGTCGCTCGGCTTCCACATCGTGCTCTCGTGTTTCGGCGTGGCGCTCCCGGCGATGATCTACGTGCTGCACCGTCGTGGCCTGCGCAACGGCGACGACGACGCGTTGGCGCTCGCCAAGAAGTGGGCGAAGGTGTCGGCCGTCCTGTTCGCCGTGGGGGCCGTGTCAGGGACCATCCTCAGCTTCGAACTGGGTCTGCTGTTCCCCGAGATGATGTCGGAGTTCGGCGACGTCATCGGGCTGGCGTTCGCGCTCGAGGGGATCGCGTTCTTCCTCGAGGCGGTGTTCATCGGCATCTACCTGTACGGCTGGGATCGCCTCCCGCGTCGCGTCCACCTGGCAACGCTGTATCCGATCATCGCGTCGGGCGCATTCGGGACCTTCTGCATCATCAGCGTCAACGCGTGGATGAACAATCCCGCCGGGTTCAGCCGCGATCCGGTGACCGGAGCGGTGACCGACGTCGACCCACTCGCCGCACTGTTCAACAACGCCGTCTGGTGGCAGGCGTTGCACATGTTCGTCGCCGCCTACGCCGTCGCCGGCTTCCTCGTCGCCGCCGTGTACGCGGTCGGGCTGCTGAAGCGTCGTGACGACCGTCGCCACCGGATGGGCCTCACCGTCGCGATGACCTTCGCCGCCGTCGCTGCGTTCAGCCAGCCGGTGATCGGGCACTTCACCGGGCAGCGCCTCGCCGAGGATCAGCCGACCAAGCTTGCTGCGTTCGAGCTGTCGGAGGAGGCCGAGGATCGGGCGCCGCTGAAGCTCGGCGGGCTCTGGATCGACGGCGAGGCGCGCTACGCGATCGAGATCCCGTGGCTCGGATCGCTCTCGACGGGCAACTCGCTCAACCAGGTCGTCCCCGGCCTGAACGACTTCCCCGCGGACGAGTTGCCGCCGATCAACGTCACCCGGATCGCGTTCCAGACGATGATTGCGTCCGGTCTCGCGATGGTCGGCATCGCCGGCTGGTTCTGGTGGAAGCGGCGCCGGAGACCCGACAGCGTGTTCACGAACCGGTGGCTGCTGCGCGCCGTGGTCGCCGGCGGTGGGCTCTCCGTGCTCGCACTCGAGACGGGCTGGACCGCGACCGAGGTCGGTCGACAGCCGTGGATCGTCTACGGCGAGATGCGCACGGCCGATGCCGTGACGACGAACTCGGGTGTCTGGATCAGCCTCGTCGTGATGATCATCGTCTACGCCTCGATGGCGGTCGTCGCGACGAAGGTCATCCGTGGCATGTCGCGCCGATGGCGCGAGTCCGACGACCTCGACCTGCCGACTCCCTACGGTCCGTCCGAACTCGAGGCAGAGCTCGACGAACGAGCAGCGGAGCCGGCCTGATGGGGCTCTCCGACATCATCGCTGCGCTGCTGTTCCTCGGCGTCGTGGCGTACGCGATCTTCGGTGGCGCCGACTTCGGTTCCGGGATCTGGGACCTCACCGCCGGCGACGCCAAGCAGGGCGCCCACGTCCGCGCCCAGATCGACCGATCGATCGGGCCGGTGTGGGAGGCGAACCACGTGTGGTTGATCTACGTCCTCGTGTTCCTGTGGTCCGGGTTCCCGACGGCGTTCGCCGCCATCATGAACACCCTCTTCGTACCGTGGCTGCTCGTCGGCCTCGGCATCGTCCTGCGCGGTGGCGCCTTCGCGTTTCGCAAGTTCTCGTCGACGCTCCGAGAGGCGCAGATCCACGGAGCGGTGTTCGCCGCGTCGTCACTCATCACCCCGTTCTTCCTCGGCATGATCGCAGGCGCGATCGCCAGCGGTCGAGTTCCGCTCGACGAACCGGGCGACCGGTGGGCGAGTTGGACCGGGCCGACGTCGTGGGTCGGTGGCGTGCTCGCCGTGCTCACCTGCACCTACCTCGCCGGCACCTTCCTCGCGGCCGACGCCGACCGCTCGGGCAACCGTGACCTCGCGGAGACGATCAGTACGCAGGCCGTGAAAGTCGGCGTGCTCACCGGCGCCGCATCGCTCGCCGCCGCGGTCACACTCGAACTCGACGCCGAGTCGTTGGCGTCGGGGCTTCATGGCCGGGGCCTGCCGCTCATCATCGTCTCCGCAGTGGCAGGCGCATTCAGCCTGTGGCGGCTGCGACAGCGTAGATGGGCGCGAGCGCGCGTCGGCGCCGTCATCGCGGTCGCGGCGATCGTGATCGGCTGGGGCGTCGGGCAGTACCCCGATGTCCTCGTCGACCATGCGGAGATCGACGACGTGATCGGCGCCCGGGCCACGCAGTGGGGTCTCCTCATCGTGTTCGGGCTCGCCGCCGTCACCGCCGTCCCGGCGCTCGCCTGGCTGTTCGTGCTCGTCAACCAGGACCGCTGGCACCGCGACGATCAACCCGCCACGGAACCCGTCGACCCGGCAGCGCCCCAGCGCGCGAACGGTTGAGAGCCGTCGGGAACCAGGCCCGCACCCGGTGCCCTGTCGATCAGTCTGCGCCGCGCACCCAACGCGCGGTCGCGTTCGCGAGGCGTGCGCCGTAGAGCTCGGCGGTCAGGAGCTCACCCGCAGCGGGCGCATCGTCATCGGGCCGGCCGCCGACTGCCCCGACGCCGCGGTAGTAGCCGTACGGGTCGATGCCTCTCCCGTCGCCGGTCATGTTCGACGACGGGGCGGCGGGGCCGACCCACAGCATGCGCAGCTGCGCGGCGAGGGTCGAGAGGTACGACAGCGTCGATCCCTTGTCGCCGGCCGGAAACGACGAGGCGGTGAACCCACCCGCGATCTTGTCCCGCCAACCGTTCGTCATCCAGAACTGACCGGTGGCGAACGCAAACGCCTGGAACTGCCACGACACGTTGCCCATGTAGGTCGACGCACCGAACACGATGCCGTCGGACGCCGTGAGCGCCTCGAGCACGCCCGGGTCCATCCAGCCGGCGTCGGCCGTGATCTGCTCCGTACTGATCCGGTGTTCGAGCACGTCGACGCCGGCGACGCCTCGCGCCCCGCCGGCGACCGCGTCCGCGACACGGGCGGTGTGTCCGAAGCCGGAGTGATGGATGATCGACAGCGTGGTCATGGGGGGCCTTTCGGGTCGTGGTCGGGAGGTCGAGTCCGGCGTGGGCCGAACCTTGGGGGATCAATCGTTCGCGGACGCGGGTGTCGCTTGAACTCAGGTGTGGTTCGGAGTCAGGTGTGGTTCGGAGTCAGGTGTGGTCGACGAGCCAGCGGTGGATGCCGGCGTACTTCGCGAGTCGGTCGGCAACCCAGCCGGCGAACCGGGCGGAGGTGATCGATGCCGGTACCGGCTCCACGCCGCTCATGTGGAGTCCGTCGAAGCGGAGCAGGTCGGCCCGCGGGTGGTCGGGGTCGAAGCCCTTCGGCACCCGCTTGCGCGTCGGCTCGCTGAGCGCTGCGCCCTTCACCGATCGCCGGGTGTCGTCGAGCAGCGCGACGAGCTGCTCCCCCGGCGGGCCGACGACCGCGTCGCGGAAGCGAGCGAGTCGGTCGTCGGCGAGCGCGAACACACCGACGCCGGTCAGCACCTCGTCGTGGCGGATCCGCATGATGAAGCCAGGGCTCGTCTTGGCGTGCTCACCCTGCCACCAGGCGACGTCGAGATGCGGGTGGTATGGCGTCTTGTCCTTGCTGAACCGCAGGTCGCGATTGATCCGGAACATCGAACGACCGATCTTGGGTTCGTACTCGATCTCCTGTGCCGGACCGGCCGCGAGACGTTCACCGACCGCGACCACGAGCTGCTTGAGCGGCCGCGCGACCTGCTCGTCGTACAC
>JBCBDK010000030.1:0-14722 GCA_038529675.1 Actinomycetota bacterium | reverse complement strand
GCCCGCATTCCCGCCGCCGCTACACGGATAGCGTCGATCCGGCATGACGAACGGCCCCCGCTTCCGCTTCGCACCCTCGCCGACCGGCTCGTTCCACGTCGGTGGTGCCCGGACCGCGCTCCACAATTGGGCGCTGGCCCGACGGCTCGGCGGCACGCTCGTGCTCCGCATCGAGGACACCGACGAGGCCCGGAACCGGCCGGAGTGGACCGAGGGAATCATCGACGCCCTCGCCTGGATCGGGATCTCCGCCGACGACCCGCACTTCGAGGGTCCGATCTTCCAGTCGGCCTACGCCGACGCCCACGTCGCTGCCGCCCAGCGCCTGTACGAGGCTGGCGCTGCGTACTACTGCGACCTCACCGGCGAGCAGGTCCAGCAGCGGGCCAAGGAACTCGGGACCACCGGCTACGACGGCTACTCCCGCGATCGCGGCCTGGAGCCCGGCCCGGGCCGCGTGCTCCGGTTCCGGGTCCCCGACGGCTCGACCGTGGTGTGCGACGCCGTGCGCGGCGAGGTCGAGTTCGACAACTCGACCATCGAGGACTTCGTGCTCGTCCGTGGCAACGGCACGCCGATGTTCCTGCTCGCCAACGTCGTCGACGACATGTCGATGGAGATCACCGACGTGGTCCGTGCAGAGGAGCACCTGCCGAACACGCCGAAGCAGCAGATGCTGTGGGAGGCGCTCGGCCACGAGCCGCCGCGCTGGGCGCACGTGCCCGTGCTCGTGAACGAGCAACGCAAGAAGCTGTCGAAGCGCCGTGACAAGGTCGCCCTCGAGTCGTACCGCGACGACGGCATCCTCGCCAACGCGATGGTGAACTACCTGATGACCCTCGGATGGACACCGCCAGGCGCGGAGGAGGCGGGGAGCGAGATCTTCTCGTGGGCCGACCTCGAAGCTGCGTTCCGCCTGGAGGACGTGAACAGGTCACCGGCGTTCTTCGACGAGAAGAAGTTGATCGCGTTCAACAAGGCGTACATCCGCGATCTGCCGCTCGACGAGTTCGTCGACCGCGCCGGCGCCGAGCTGCCCGACGACTGGGACCGCGAGCGGTTCCGTGCGATCGCGCCGCACATCCAGGAGCGGCTCGAGCGGCTGAGCGATGCGGCGGGTGCGGTCGATTTCCTCTTCGTCGGCGACGGGGTCGACCCCGAGCTCGACGAGGCGTCGTGGACGAAGGCGATGACGCCCGAGTGGTCGTCGTCGCTGCTCGGCGACGTGACCGCCGCCTACGAGTCGCTGCCCGCCGAGCGGTGGGACGCCGACACGCTGAAGGTCACGATCGAGGACATCATGGGCCGCTTCACGACGGAGACCGGCGGTGCGGTGAAGCTCGGGAAAGCGCAGGCGCCGGTGCGTGTCGCCGTGACGGGACGCTCGGTCGGCCCGCCGCTCTTCGAGTCGCTCGAGGTGCTCGGGCAGGCGGAGTCGGTGCGCCGGCTGCGGGCAGCGGTGACGCGGGCGGACGAGCCCACTGCGCCAGACTGACCGGGTGAACGATCGGGCCGAGCCGTCGCTTCCGGAGCGCGACCTCGACCTGGCGGCGCGAGCCGACGACGAGACCGGGGTCGTCGACCGGCGCGAGAGCGAGACGCCGGTCTCGCGGGATGGTGGCGATGGACCCGACGTGGCGACCAGCGGGCATGCCCGGGTCGTCGCCTTCCGCTGGCGCAACCGCGTGGTGCGCGGCGCAGCGCTGGTCGTGCTCGTCGGCGTCTGCTACTACGCGATCTCGGTCGTCCAGGTGTGGTCGACCGGTCGGTCCGACGACCGTGACCCGGTCGACGCGATCGTCGTGATGGGCGCCGCCCAGTTCGACGGTCGACCCTCGCCGCAACTCGAAGCCCGCCTCGATCACGTCCTCGTGCTGTGGCCCGAGGCGATCGCGCCCCTCGTGGTCACGACCGGCGGCAACCTGCCGGGCGACCGGTTCACCGAGGCCGAATCGTCGGCCAACTACCTCGCTGAGCGGGGCGTGCCCGAGGATGCGATCCTGCTCGAGGATCGCGGCGGCACCACCTACGAGTCGATGGAGGGTGTCGCCGAGCTGTTGGACGCTCGGGGCCTGGACGAGGTGGTGATCGTGACCGATCCCTACCACGCGCTGCGGAGTCGATTGATCGCCGAGTCGGTCGGTCTCGATGCGAGCGTGTCGTCGACGACGACGAGCGTCGTGACCGGCGGGTCGTCGCTACGCCGCCACCTCGTCGAGGGCGCCGGCGTCGCGGTCGGCCGCATCGTCGGCTTCGAACGACTCGACGCCTGGACGAACTGAGGTCCGTTCGTCCGGCACGTCGAGCGAGTGCTCGGCGTGCGGCGGTGCCGGGCACTCGGACGCGCAACGCACCCGTTTGCATTCGCCGGGGCGGCGCTAGCATGGCGAGCCGCATCGGCCCCTCGGGGCCAACGCACCTTGGGGTGTGGTGTAACTGGCAACACGACAGTTTCTGGTTCTGTTATTCGGGGTTCGATTCCCTGCACCCCAGCCACCTCACCGGGTCCGCTCGACCCGGGAGGCACAACCGGGCCACGGCGCTAGCGTCGAGGACCGCACAACCGAGCAGCTTGGCCCGTTCGTCTAGAGGCCTAGGACACCACCCTCTCAAGGTGGCGGCACGGGTTCGAATCCCGTACGGGCTGCCAACACTCGTGAGCGAGGCCCCCTCCGGGGGGCCTCGCTTCGATTTCGTCACTCGATGGTCCAGCCCTCGGGCAGCGTGGCGTCGCCGACGAGTTCGTGGGTCGCTTCGTCCTGCTCGATGCCCTCGAGGTGCTCCCACAGCATGAGCTGATTGCCCCACGGGTCGAGGAACGAGGCGTTGGCGCCGCCGAACTCGGTCCAGAAGTGGTGCCGCCACAACTCGGTCGCACCGTTCGCCACGGCTCGCTTGAGGATGGCGTCCATCTCGTCGTCGTCCGACACGAGGATCCACGCGCGTGTGTGGCGTCCGCCGTCGTGCATTCGCGTCGGCTCCATCTGCTCGCCGCGCGGGTCCGGTCGCATGTTGCCTGCGTAGGAGATGCCCATGTGCAGGTTCCCGGTCGGGCCCTGCGAACCATCGTCGACCTTTGCGTTCTGGCCGGGGACGATCCGACTGAAGACGCCGGGGATCCGTTCCTCGACCTCCCACCCGAACGTGGTCCGGTAGAAGTCGCTGGCCGCCGCCACGTCGTCGACGGGGAAGTCGACGAAGACGAGGATGTTCGGGTACGGGGTGCTCATGGCTGATCGCTCCGGTGTGAGGTGAGTGAGTGGTCGGGTCGATGGTTTGGCAACTGGCCGGAAGTTCGGGTGAAGCCCGTTGGCGTGTCGCCGGATTGGTGGAAGTACGACAGCGCATCCCAGGTGTCGACGCGCCGGATGACCTCACCGGCGCGCACCTCGATCCACATCACGCCGGGCAGGTCGATGTGTTCCGTTCGTCGGTCGTCGCCGTGTCCGACGACGACGTCGGTTCGGAACCGATAGCGGGCGACCACGTCGGTCACGCCGTCGTCGCCGGTCGTGCCGGCGGTGAGCTTCACGATCTCGTAGCGACGTCCGGGAAAGCCCGCGAAGAATCCCGGCAACCGTCGCCGATACTCCTCGCGCCCCTCACAACCGCTCCCGAGCGCGTTCTGGTGCTCGTTGACGAAGTCGACCGCGACGAGGTCGGCGACGGCGTTCGGGTCAGAGCCGCCGAGCGCGTCCAGATATGCAACGGCGACTTCAACGGCCGCGGAGCGCGCCGAGGTGTCGGCGGCGGTCATGCTTCGCTGCTCATCCCCACACTTCACGGACGCGTTCGTACACGCCCTGGTCGTAGGAGAACTCGACGAGGTTGCCGTCGGGATCCTCGAGCATGCAGATGTAGCCGATCGGCGGCGGCATCAGTTGCGCCGGCATCGCAAGGCAACCGCGCTCGGCGGCACGCGCCGCGATGTCGTCGACGTCCTGCTTCGTGGGCAGCTCGATGCCGATGTGGTTGAAGGGGGCGAGCTTCGCGATCGGCGCCGGGGCGAACGGGTCGGTGTGCGGGAAGAACTGGGCGAGGACGAGCACGAAGGGGAACTCGCCGGCATCGGAGTGCCCGAGCCACGCGCCGTAGCCGGCTTCGTCCTCGCGCTGGTCGAGCAGCTCGAGCTCGGTGAACTCGAGGTACCACGCGATCGTCGCTTCGATGTCGGCGACGCGTAGCGCGATGTGGGTCCACCGCTGCGTCTTCGGTCGCAGCTCGTGCACCGGTGCCTCCGAGCCGGCGGGGTCGGTCGTGTCGGTCGTACCGGTCATCATGGAGCCTCGTCGCAGTCGGTCGGATCGCGTCGGACCCGCTCGGATCCGTCGAACGCGGCGAGCGTAGCAAAGGTCTGATGGTCAGACCATCGTGCCGAAGACCGTCACGGCGTGCGGGCGGCTCGGTACAGTGGCGAGCCGGGACCGCCCGCCCGATCGACACCTGATGGCAGCTGCGCACACCTCCGATCTCGCTCCCGTCTCACGGTCGACGCTCAGTGAACAGATCCGTGATCGGCTGCTCGAGCGCATCACCAGCGGTGCGTGGGAGCCGGGCGTGCGAGTGCCGTCCGAACGTGATCTGTCCGAGACCTTCGGTGTCGCTCGCACGTCGGTCCGCGAAGCGATGCACGGCCTCGTCTCGCTCGGTGCGATCGAGCGCCGGGGCAACCGTTCGTACGTGGTCGAACATCTTCCCGACCTCAGCTTCGACGCCATCGACGATCGCAAGGAGTTCATCCGGCAGCTCTTCGAGACACGCCGGTTGCTCGAGATCCCGATCATCGAACTCGCCGCGGTGCGCGCCACCGACGATGAACGTGCCGAGATCACCGCGATCGCCGAGCGCTTCGTTCCGAACGTCGAGCTGGAGCAGTTCCGCGAGCTCGACCGGGCCTTCCACGCCGCGATCGCCGGCGCATGTCAGAATCCGCTGCTCGTCGAGGTGTACCAGAAGGTCATGAACCGACTGTTCCAGTCGCCCGAGTTGAGCGGGCTGCTCGGCGACGAGGCCAACGCCGACGAGGTGCGCAACATCGTCGGGTCGGCCGCTCGCCAGCACGCCGCGCTCGCGTGTGCGGTCGCGGCCGGCGACGTCGAGGCGGCCTCGGCCGAAGGCGCGGCCCACCTCGCCTCGGTCGAACGCGGCTTGATCGACCGACTGGTCTGACCGGCGAGCGCGGTCGCGCCGAGGCGACGCCACCCACCGGACCGCCCGCCGACCCCGGGGCGAAACGTCTTGCGCCGATCACGAGCGCTCGGTATGTTCAGTCGCACCACGCAAATGGTCTGACCATCAGACCGAACGAGGAGGCGTCCGCTTGATCACCGGCATGAACCACGCGGTGTTGTACGTGCGAGACGCACGTCGCCATGCCGCCTTCTACGGCGACGTCCTCGGTTTCGAGCCGATCGTGACCGACCCCGACGGTCAGTTCGCGTTCCTCCGGGCACCCGGCTCGCCGAACCACCACGACCTCGCGTGCTTCACGATCGGCGAGGGAGCTGCTCGGTCGACCGCCGGCCGCACGTCGGTCGGGCTGTACCACCTGGCCTGGTCGGTCCCCACCCTCGCAGACCTCGATGCACACCGCGAACGCCTCGCCGACGCAGGGGCACTCGTCGGCGCGTCCGACCACGGCGTGAACAAGAGCCTGTACGCGGTCGATCCCGACGGCATCGAGTTCGAGGTGATGTGGCTGACCCCGCCCGAGTTGTGGGGCGACGAGGAGCACGAGGCGATCATTCGCCCGCTCGACATCGCCGCCGACATCGAACGCTTCGGCGGCGATGTCGACACCACGATCCACCGCCCGCCGACGCCGGTCGCCGACCAGCGCCCGGCGGCCTCCACCGACGCCCACCGCGCCGGCTGAGGTCTGCAGCGATGACGACGATCCACGTCGACGGCGACCTCGTCGCTCGGAACTACTGCTACTTCCTCGACGACGACGAGTTCGAGGACACCACCCGGCCCGGCTTTCGCCGCCGCGTCATCACCGGCGAGCGGCTCCAGCTCTGCTTCTGGCGCATCGCCGGCGGATCGACCGGGTCATACCTTCACCAGCACGAGGAACACGAACAGCTCGGCATCATCGCCCGGGGTGCGCTCGACTTCCGGATCGGCGACAGCGAGGAGCGCCGCGTGCTCGGCCAGGGTGACGTCTACCTCGCTCCGTCGAAGGTGTGGCACGGCGACTCACGTTTCATCGGCGACGACGAGCTCGACGAGTGTTGGATCCTCGACGTGTTCAGCCCGCCGCGGGCGGACCTGCTTCGGGCCGACGCCGAGCCGTCCGTGACCCGACCTCCGGACGCATCGGCTGCACCGGACGCTGCGGCAACCGAGTTCGTCGATGAGGGTGAGTCGCGCTGATGGCGGACGTTCGTGACTGGCGGCTCGCGGTCGACATCGGCGGTACCTTCACCGACGTCGTGCTGCTCGACGCAGCGTCGGGTGAGGTCGTCGTCGACAAGACGCTGACCACGTCGGCGGCGCCACTCGACGGTGTGCGGGCCGGCGTGACGCAGGTGCTCGGTCGAGCGGGCATCAGCCCGGCCGACGTGACCACGCCGATCGTCCACGCGACGACGCTGATCACCAACTCGCTCATCGAACGCAAGACCGGCCGCGCCGGGCTCGTCACCACCCAGGGGTTCGGCGACACGCTGCTCATCCGAGACGAGCACCGGTACGACATGTACGACCTACAGATCGAGTTCCCGCCACCGCCCATCCCTCGCAACCGCACGTTCGAGATCGACGAGCGGGTGGGTGCGACCGGCGACGTGCTCGTCGAGCCGACCGCGGAGTCGCTCGCCGCCATCGTCGCCGAGCTGCGCGCCGTCGACGTCGAAGCCGTCGGCGTGTGCCTCCTCAACTCCTACGTCAACGGCGCCAACGAGCGCATCATCGCCGATGCCATCGCGTCGGAGCTCGGCGTCCCGGTCTGCATCTCGTCGGAGGTGTCGCCGCAGATCCGCGAGTATCCGCGCATGGTCACCACAGCATGCAACGCGGCGACCATGCCCGTCATCGGGCCGTACCTCGACGAGCTCCAGAAGTGGTTGTCGCACGAGGGCTTCGGTGGCTCGGTCCTGATGATGTTGTCGAACGGGGGCGTCGTGTCGGCCGACGATGCCGCGGCCACGCCGATCCGATTGGTCGAGTCGGGGCCGGCCGCGGGTGCGCTCGCCGGCACGTGGTTCGCCGAGCGGTTCGACGAGGACCGGCTGCTCTGTTTCGACATGGGCGGCACCACGGCCAAGGCGTGCCTCATCGAGGGCGGCGAACCCGAGCTGACCAACGTGTTCGAGGTCGCGCGGATCTACCGGTTCAAGAAGGGCTCGGGCTTCCCGGTGTCGGTGCCGTCGGTCGACCTCGTCGAAATCGGTGCGGGCGGCGGTTCCCTCGCCCGGGTCGACCAGTTCGGGCTGCTCAAGGTCGGCCCCGAGTCCGCAGGTTCGGAGCCGGGCCCGGTGTCGTACGGTCGTGGCGGAACGTCGCTCGCCGTCACCGATGCCGACATCGTGCTCGGCATGCTCGACGCCGATGCGTTCCTCGGTGGCGACATGCCGCTCGATGCCGACGCCGCTCGCCGGGTCGCCACCGAGTTGGGCGTGTCGATCGAACTCGACGCCGATCAAGTGGCTGCCGGCGTCCACGAGATCGTCAACCAGAACATGGCGGCTGCGGCCAGGATGCACGCGGTCGAACAGGGCCTCGATCTGCGAGGGGTCCCGCTCCTTGCGTTCGGCGGGGCGGGCCCGGTGCACGCGTGTGGCGTCGCTGAACTGCTCGACTCCGATCGCGTCGTGTATCCGCCCAACGCCTCGGTGCTGTCCGCGTTCGGCACGCTCGTGTCGCCGGTGCGGATCGACCTCGCACGCTCCATGCCACGTCGCCTCGACGAGGTCGACGACGACGAACGCACCGCGCTGCTCGACGACCTGCGCACCGAGGGTCGTCGCGTGCTCGCCGCCGCGGGTGCCGACGTCGACCGGGTCCGCTTCCGCTACGGCGTCGACGCCCGATACGCAGGGCAAGGCAACGAGATCACGGTGTGGGTCGGCGAAGGTGATCGCTGGCCGGCCGACGACGCCGCAGTGCTCGCCGCGTTCGAGGCGGAGTACGCCGAGATCTTCGGCATGACGATCCCCGACGTGACGATCGAGGTCGTCACGTGGCGGCTGTCGGTCATCGGCGAGGTCGATGCCGTCGAGCCACAGCAGATGGCGGGCATCGCCGACGGGCCGGCCACGCCTGCGTCGCATCGGCGAGTGCGCTTCGGCCGAGCGGGCGACGCCATCGACACCGCGGTGTACCGGCGCCGCGACCTCGCGATCGGCGCGGCGTTCGATGGCCCGGCGATCATCGAGGAGCGCGAGACCACCACCGTCATCCGGCCGGGTTGGACGGTCACGATCGCCGATGATGCGAGCATCGTCGCCACCCGGCCGTCGCCGGCATCGACCATCAGGCCGCGGGTGACGCCTGCGGGAGGGACGCCATGACGCGCACGTTTGACCCCATCGAGCTCGAGATCTGCTGGCAGAGCCTCATCGCCACGGTGAACGAGCAGGCCAAGGCGCTGCAGCGGTCGGCATTCAGCCCGATCGTCCGCGAAGCGGGCGACCTCGCGAACGCGGTGTTCGACCGTCGCGGTCGGATGGTCGCCCAGGCGGTCACCGGCACGCCCGGGCACATCAACAGCCTTGCGATGGCGGTCACCAACATCCTCGACGAATACCCGGTCGACTCCATGGAGCCGGGTGACGTCCTGATCACCAACGACCCGTACAAGACGGCGGGCCAACTCCTCGACGTCACCGTGCTGGTCCCCGTGTGGCGGAACGGCCGGCTGATCGCGTTGTTCGGTTCCACGATCCACCACACCGACGTCGGCGGCTACGGCATCGGCGCCGGCGGACGCGACGTGTTCGAAGAGGGGCTGTGGATCCCGATCGTCAAGCTGATGCGCAGTGGCGAACGCAACGACGACGTCTGGAAGTTCATCCTCTCCAACGTGCGCCAGCCCGACCACATGGCTGGCGATCTGCACGCTCAGATGGCATCGGGGCAGATCGGTGCCCAACGACTCCGAGCACTGTGCGATCAGTACGACCTCGACGACATCGAGGACCTCGCCGACGAGATCATCACCCGCTCCGAGGAGGCCACCCGGAAGGTCATCCGGGCGTTGCCGAGTGGTCGCTACGAGTCGTCGGCCACACTCGACCTCGCCGACGGCGAGAACATCGAGATCGTCTGTGCACTGCTGATCGATGCCGATGCCGGCGAGATCACCGTCGACTACACCGGTTCCGCCGACGCAAGCCGCTGGGGCATCAACGTCGTCGAGAACTACACCCACGCCTACACCACCTTCACGGTGCGGTCGGTGCTCAGCCCCGACATCCCGAACAACCACGGCAGCCTCGGCCCGATCAAGATGATCGCCCCCGAAGGATCGATCGTGAACGCGGTGTCGCCCCAGCCGTGTACGGCGCGTCACGTCGTCGGGATGTTCCTCCCGAACGCGCTGCTCAAGGCGCTCGCCCAGGTCCATCCCGAGGGTGCGATGGCGGAGGGGTCGGGTGCGGTGTGGACGATGCAGGTCAGCGGGAACCACGACGACGGGAGCCCGTTCATCACCGCGATGTTCACGTACGCCGGCGGGGTCGGCGGACGCGCGTCGAAGCCGGGCCTCGACGCGTGCTCGTATCCGACCGGCGTCGCCGCCGTTCCGATCGAGGTCGTGGAGGCGTCAGCGCCGATCCGGTTCTCCACCAAATCGCTGCGCCAGACCTCGGGCGGCTCCGGTGCATCGGTGGGCGGGCGGGGCCAGACGATCGAGTTCGAGGTCGACACCACCCGCGAATGGCAGCTCAACGCGGTGACGTCGCGTCTGACCGAGGCGCCGCAAGGGATCTTCGGCGGCGAACCCGGCGAGGCGGGATCGTTCACTGTCAACGGCGAACCGGTCACCACGCAGTCGCGCATCACGCTGCAACCCGGCGACACGGTACGCCTCGACCTCCCCGGCGGCGGTGGCTACGGCGCTGCCGCGGAGGCCGCGGGAGCCTCGTGACCGATCGGCCGTGCTCCGGTGACGCGGCAGCGGCGGTGAACGACGCGCCTGCAACCGACGCGCCCGCAACCGACTCGCCGGTGACGTTCGCCGGGTTGTGGCGCACGGCGGTCGAGCAGTACGGCGACCGACCGTTCCTGCGGTTCGAGGCGTCGACCGGTGTCGTCACCGAGTGGACCTACGCCGACTTCGACGACCTCGTCCGGCGCGCGTGTCATCGCTTCGTCGCCGCAGGCGTCACCGCCGAGCGCGGCGTGCACGTCGCGCTGACGAACTCACCGTCGTTCGTCGCAGCATGGCTCGCCGCCAACCAGCTCGGGTCGTGGATCGTGCCGTCGGACCCGATGTCCACCGCACCCGAACTGCGTGAGCACCTCTCACGTACGCGGCCGGCGTTGTCGATCGCATCGGATGACCGGGCCGACGTCGCCCACGATGCGATCGACGGGCTCGACCCGGCCGCCGAGCTCCTCGTGGTCGGCGAGGACGACGCGACCCTCGGAGCACTCACCGTCGAGTCGGGGGAGCCGGCGCTCGAGGCTGCCGACCTACCGGTGCCGTCGCCGACCGACCGCGCTGCGATCATGTTCACGAGTGGTACGACCGGCCGACCGAAGGGCGTCGTGGTCACCCAGGCGAACTACGCGTTCGCCGGCACGACGATGGCGGCTGCAGCCGAGCTCGGTGCTGGCGACCGCCAACTCGTCGTGCTGCCACTCTTCCACGCCAACGCGCAGTACTACTCGTTCGCGCCGGCGATCGCCGTCGGTGCGAGCGTTGCGTTGATGCACACGTTCTCGGCGAGCGGGTTTCTCCGCCAAGCCGTCGACCACGACGCGACCCACGCCAGCCTGTTCGCCGGGCCGATGCGGATGATCCTCGCCCGCGCCGAGCCCGACCCGGACCGAGCGCTCCGACTCCGACACTGCTGGTTCGCCCAGAACCTGGCCGACGACCAGTACGAGACGCTGACGCACTGGCTCGGTTGTCGGCCCCGACAGCTCTACGGGATGACCGAGACCATCCCGGCCGTCCTCACCGACGACGCCCACGATCCCCGTCCCGACGCGATGGGTCGGGTCACGCCCGGCTGCTCGGTCGAAGTGCACGACGAGCGCGGCGCGCAGGTGCCCGACGGGTCGGTCGGCGAGATCGTCGTCGGCGGAACTCCCGCGCTGACACTGTTCGGCGGCTACCTCGACGATCCGGTGACGACCGCCGCGTCCTACCGGCACGGATGGTTCCTCACGGGTGACCGCGCCCGGGTCGCTGCCGACGGACGGTTCGAGTTCGACGGGCGCCGCGCCGACGTGCTGAAGGTCGCCGGTGAGAACGTCTCGGTCGTCGAGGTCGAGGCGGTGGTCGGCGCACACCCTGCCGTGTTCGACGTCGTCGTGGTCGGCGCACCCGACCCGGTCCGCGAGGAGGTGCCGGTCGCGTTCGTCGTCCCGGCCGACGCAGTGGCACTCGGCGACCCGGACGAGTGCGATCGGCTGACCGCAATGCTCGACGACTGGTGTACCGGCCAGCTCAGCAAGTCGAAGCGCCCGCGCCGGTTCACGTTTGTCGCCGACCTCCCACGAACGAGCGTGGGCAAGATCCGCAAGTTCCTGCTCGCCGACGCCGCGTCCGCGTCCGCCGAGCCCGCTCGCGAGGAGAGCATCCGATGACCGCCATCGACGACCAGGCCACCACGGCGACAGCGAAGAGTGTGCGGGACACGCCGGTCACGGCGCCGCGCCGGGCCGATCGGCCCGAGCTGTTCAGCGGTGCGTGGCTCGACGATCTCGAACGATCCACCGGCGACGTGGCCAACGCCGCGACGCTGCCGGCCGAGCTGTACACCTCGCCCGCCGTGCTCGACATGGAGCGAGATGCACTGTTCGCCCGGGAGTGGCTGTGCGTCGGCCGCGCCGAGCAGCTCGTCGAGCCCGGTGACTGGTTCACCGTCACGATCTGCGACGAACCGATCATCGTGTGCAAGGACAAGGCCGGTGACATCCGTGCGATGTCGGCGGTCTGCCAGCACCGAGCGATGCAGGTCTGCGACGGCCGCGGCAACGACACGACGTTCACCTGCCCCTACCACCACTGGATCTACGGGCTCGACGGCCGGTTGCTCGGCGCTCCCGCGATGGAACGCACCAACGACTTCGACAAGAGCGGGTACGGGCTCCCCGCACTCGCGGTCGAACTGTGGCACGGCTTCGTGTTCGTCAACCTCGACGCCGATGCCGCACCGCTCGCCCCCACGCTCACCGACTACGAGGGCTATCTCGACCACTACCACCTCGACGAGGCGGTGTGCCCCGGCACGTTCACACTCGAGGGCATGCCGTGGAACTGGAAGGTGATGTTCGAGAACTTCAATGACGGATACCACGCGAACCGGCTGCACCAGTTCGTTCAGGACTTCTGCCCGAGCGGGATGAGCCGGTTCCCCAACGAGTGGCGCGACGACGCCAACGTGGTGTTCCGCGAAGGTGGCTACACCCACATCGACGGTGGCTTCAACGCCACGCATCGGGCGATCATGCCGGTCTTCCCCGATCTGACGGAGGAGGAGCGAACGCGCTCGACGTTCGCCCTGATCCCGCCGACGCTGTGTATCGGCACCGCACCCGATCAATGCTTCTTCTTCCTCGTCCGGCCGACCGGGCCGGAGACGATCGACGTCGAGATCGGTTACATCTTCCACCGGTCCGCACTCGACGATCCGCTCTTCGATCAGAAGCTCGCACTCGTCGACACCGGCATCCAGGTGTTCGTCGAGCAGGATCAGGACGCGACCACGAAGGTGCAACGCGGCCTGCGCTCACGGTTCGCGCCGCGGGGCCGGTACTCGTGGCAGGAGGAGAGCCACGTCCGGTTCAACCGCTGGCTCGTGCAGCGGTATCGCCGACATCTCGCCGGGGCGCTGACGGAATCGGGGAACGCAGCGTCATGAGCATCGTCGCCATCGTCTCGTCGCCAGCACGAAACACGGTCGTCACGACGACCTGCAACACTCGCCACCAATGGTCTGACCATCAGACCGAAACTTCAGGGGAGAACACCATGGGCACCACCAATCACCGTCGGACGACGATGCGGCGTGCAGTCGCCGGCCTCGCCGCGCTCGGACTCGCCGTCGCCGCGTGCGGGAGCGACGACGACGAAGCGGAACCAGAACCTGCGCCCGCCGAGGAGCCTGCGGACGAACCTGCCGACGAACCCGCCGAGGAGGCGGCGGACGAGCCGGCCGAGGAGCCCGCGGAGGAGCCGGCGGACGAGCCGGCCGAGGAACCCGCCGAGGAACCCGCCGAGGAGCCGGCCGAGGAGCCGGCGGGGGATCTGTCGAGCCTCGACACCAACGGCGACGGCACCGTGTCGATCGGCATCGCGACACCCGGGCCCCGTGACGACGGTGCCTACTATCAGGCGCTGGTCGAGGGAGTCTCCGCATTCTCGGAGAGCAACGGGTTCGACTCGCCCATCATCGTCGACAACATCGACCCCGCGCAGGCCGAGACCGAGATCCGCAACCTGGCCCGCCAGAACGTCGACATGATCGCGGTCGGTGCCAGCGAGCTGGCCGACCCACTCGGCTCACTCGCAGCGGAGTTCCCCGACATCTTCTTCTACTGCAACTGCGGTGCGGGTGGGCAGATCGAGGGCGTCGCCCAATCGGCTGACGACTCGTCGCAGATCAGCTATTCCGCCGGCTACGCAACGGGGTTGCTGCTCGCCGACACCGAGTCGACGCAGGTCGCCATCCTCGGCTGCTGCGACCTCGACTTCGAGAAGGAGATGTACAACGCGTTCCAGCTGGGCCTGGAAGCGGTCGACCCGGCGTTCGAGTCGACGTACATTCCGACCGGTGACTTCAACGACGTCGCCGGTGCGACCGAGGCGTTCAACCAGGCGGTCGCCAACGGGGCGGGTGCCGTCTATCCGTTCCTCGGGGGTGCGCACGAGGCGATCGTCGGCCTGGCGAACGAGAACGACGTCATCACGATGTCCGCTGGTGCGTCCGACGTCTGTGCACGAGACGACCTCGACTATCAGATCGCTGTCCAGTTCGACGCCGGTGACTACCTCGACGTGCTCCTCGAGCAGATCGCCAACGGCACCCTCGTCGAGGGCGAGACGTTCCTCTTCGCGGTCGGTGACTACGACTTCGTCGGGGCCGCACTGTGCGACGGGACACCCGAGCAGGTCGAGGCGCTCGATGCGGTGAAGGCCCAGATCGCCGCCGGCGAGTTCGGGGAGGCGTTCTTCGAGATCAAGGCGGAGGCCTACGGCTTCTGATCCGGTCGAACTCGGCCGAACCGACACCAGCGACACCAGCGGGGTGAGATGAGAGCAGCGCGCTACGCCGAACACGGTGGGCCCGAGGTCATCGAGATCGTCGACGTTCCCGACCCCACACCGGAGGCGGGGGACGTCGTCGTCTCGGTGATGGCGGCGTCGTTGAATCGCCTCGACGCGATCCAACGCAACGGGTGGTTCACGCTCGACGGGTTCACGCTGCCTCACATCGCAGGCATGGACATCGCCGGCGAGGTGATCGCGGTCGGCGACGCGGTCAGCGACGTCGCCGTCGGCGATCGTGTCGTGGTCGACCCGTCGATGAGCGGCGTGTCCGACGAC
>JBCBDK010000029.1:0-14993 GCA_038529675.1 Actinomycetota bacterium | reverse complement strand
GCGGGGCGATGCCGCGCCCGATGCCGAGCGCGAAGCGGCCACCGGTGAGGAAGTGCATCGTGGTCGCGTACGACGCCGTGACGATCGGATGGCGGGTGTTGTGGTTGGTTGCACCGGTGATGATCCGGATGTGGTCGGACACCGCTGCGGCCGCACCGCTCAGCGTCGACGCCTCCTTCACGTTGAACCGCTCGGAGATGAATGCCGCACCGAGACCCATCGCCTCGGCCTCGCGTACCTCGTCGAGCAACTCGCGGGGGCTCTCCGGCGCACCTGCGAGCGTGTAGAAGCCGAGCTCGGGGAAGTGCGCCATGTCGGCACGCTACGAGAGCATTCGGCCGGGGCTACGGTCGGCCCGATGACCGGCAGGCTGGCGGGCACCCGCACCGTGGTGACGAGCTGCGAGACCTACATGGGCCCGCCGATCGTCGAGTTGTTCGAAGCCGAGGGCGCCGACGTGCTCGCCGACCCGGGCGACCTGGTCGGCACCGACGAGCCCGACGAGCTGATCGAACGAGCCGGTGACATCGATGTGCTCGTCGCCAACCTCGACGTCGCCGCCTACGGAGCGAGGGTCCGCGAGATCGAGGACGACCTGTGGCTCGCGGGGTTCGACGCGATGGTGCACCCGCTGATGCGACTGGTCCGAGCGGTCGCCCCGCAGATGGTCGAGCGCGGCTCGGGCTCGATCGTGGCGATCACGTCGTCGTCGCCGCTGCGACGGATGCAGCCACACGCGACCAGCTACGTCACCGCACGGGCCGCGCAGAACGCGTTCGTCCGCTCCGCCGGCCACGAACTCGCCGGCCACGGCGTGCGGCTCAACGCGATCGCGCAGAACTTCGTCGAGAACGACACCTACTACCCACCGTCGATCATGGCGAACGAGAAGTTCCGGAACCGGCTCGAGCGCGAGGTGCCGGCGCAGCGGCTCGGCTCACCGGCCGAGACCGCCGAGCTGGCACTCTTCCTCGCCAGCGAGTCGTCGAGCTTCATCGCTGGCCAGATCGTCAGCAACGACGGCGGCTGGTCCTGAGGCCGGCCGCCGTCGTTGCCCGGTCCGTTCAGCGAGTCAGCCGGTACACCAGCCCGGGTCGGGCACGCTGACGTCGCATCGGTTCTTGCTGATCCGCTTGATCGACCCGAGTGTGCCGACCACGATGTCGGCCGGTCCCTCCGCCGAGCTGTTCCCGAACGCGGTGTTCCTCGAGAGCAGCAGATCCTCGGTGAGTACGCCGTCGGGCGAATCGAGCACCGTGATCCCACCGGCCACGACACTGAACTGGTCGGTGACGTTGTCGTTGGCGGTGTTGTTCTTGATGATCAGGCCGTCCACGCCTGCGCCGAGGATGCCGGTCGCTCCGATCGGGATCTCCGGTCCGAACGGGAAGCACATCGTGTTGTTGCCGTTCGCGACGTTCCGGGCGATCACGACGTCGCGGATCGGGAGCGGGCCGGCGGAATCGAACGCGACGATGCCGGTGCAGTTGCCGTGCGCCTCGTTGCCCTCGAGACGGACCTCGGACGAGTCGTTGATGGAGATGCCGCCGAAGGCGGCGTCGTTGGCGGTGTTGTTCAGTATCCGAACTCGCTCGGATGCGACGACCGCGATGTTGTCGCAGTCGACAGAACCGTCGACGTGGTTTCCGATGACGCCCACGCCGGCGCTGGCGAAGACGAACACACCGCTGCATCCGACAGCAGGCATCGCGTTGTCGCGAATGTCGGCGCCGCGTACGAAGATCGTCGCCACGCCGTCGCCGAACGGTGAGATCAGCTCGAGGTCCTGGACGCCGACGTCTCGGAGGTAGGTGTACAGGGGCGGGAAGTCGGGAAACGACTCCTCGGCCTCGGGTGGAATGGCACAGATGATCGCTGGGAACCCGCACGGGTTCGGTACCGGATCGTCGGGGAGCGTGATCGATGCGCCGTCGAGCCCCTTGAGCGTGATGCCGTCCTTGTGGATCCAGACGTTCTCCTCGTGATCACCGCGAATGCGGATCTCGGTGCCTGGTGGCGCCGCGTCGATCGCCGCCTGGATCGATTCGCCTTCTTGGACCACCCGGTTCGGACTCGCCGACGCAGTGCCGGCCGGCACGAGTGGGACGAGTGACGCTGCAGCGCCGACGGCGCAGAGCGCGGCGATGCGGCGCATCCGGGCGCGCCACCTAGTGGATCGTTCGATGTTCATGGGTTCCCTCCCTGCGCGTCCGAACGGTTCGGGCGTGCTCCTGACAGCGTGACCGACAGCGCTTTCAGTCCGCTTTCACCGCACTGCTGACTGCACCGTTGATCGTGGCGACGATCGTGGCGACGACCTCGTCGCGCGGTCGTCCGGCCACTCGGCCAGCACGAATGTGCGACACTGGGGGTGACAGGAGGCTGCGGGATGGGGCTTCGAATCGAGGTACTGGGGCCGATGGTCGCGACGCGCGACGGTCAGCGAGTCGGCCTGGGCGGCCCGAAGGCGGAGGCGGTGCTCGCCACGCTCGTCCATCACCTCGGTCGTGTCGTGCCGGTCGGCATGCTGATCGAGGCGCTGTGGGGCGATACTCCCCCGCCCAGTGCGCGCAATGTCGTCCAGGTCAAGGTCTCGCTCCTCCGGCGGTGCCTCGGGCCGACGTTCAAGCTGCGGACCGTGAACGGCGGCTACCAGCTGATGGACACCGGCCTCACGGTCGACCTCGACGAATTCGAACGGATGGTGCGCTCAGCCGAGGCGAATCTCCAGAGCGACCCGGCCGGAGCGGCCCGTGCGGCTCAGCGGGCAATCGTGCGCTGGCGGGGTGACCCGGCCGACGGACGCGAGAACCGTGCGATCCGCCACTCGGTCGCTCGGCTTCGTGAGCGTCTCGTCGACGCTCGGGTCGTCCTGCTCGATGCCCGCCTCCGCCTCGGCGAACACCGAGCGTGCTGCGCCGACGCCGCCGAACTCGCGGACGAACACCCCATCCGGGAGGACCTGCGCGGTCTCCACATGCTCGCGCTCTATCGATCGTCCAGGCAGATCGAGGCGTTGGCCGCCTATGAGCGCGCACGATCGATGCTGGTCGAGGAGTTCGGGGTCGAGCCCGGACCAGAACTGCGAGCGCTCCACCTGCGCATGCTTCGTCAGGACCCTGCGCTCGATCTCGGCGGTCCGCCGCCCGACCGGGGCGGCGCACTGTCGGCTGTGGTGCCGACCGTCGTGTCAGCACAGCGTCGGTGACCGACCGATCGACGTCTGGACACGCGTACCTGCGGCGACGGAGTGGCCGACGGGCGGTCAGTCGGCCCGCACGCCGGCGACGTGGAGTGCGCCGGGTACCAGTTCCAGCGTGACCGGCAGCGGGCCCAGCACCTCACCGTCGGCCCACAGGTCGACCTCGGCACTGCCGTGTGCGGCGTCGAGCGTGACGACGGTGCCAGCGTCGGTCGTCACCTCGCTGCGCTTGACGTGACGGCCCGAGAAGACGCTCGGGAACACGCGAAGAAACGTGCGACGGGGAACGTCGCCGATGCTGACGAGCTGGAGCCGCCCGTCGTCGGTGCGTGCGTCCGGGCAGATCCGCATGCCACCGCCGAAGAAGCTGGTGTTGCCGACGGCCAGCAGCGTCGTGTCGTGGTCCAGGCGTCGGCCGTCGAGCGTGGCGGAGATCGGGATCGTCCGGAGCCGAGGAAGCTGCAGCAGCGTCGCCACGGTGTAGCGGAACTGGCCGCGCGGCCACCGCAATGCGTTGGCGCGGGCGGTCACGTCGCCGCTGAAGCCGAGCGTCGCGACGGTCGCCACCCAGCCGTGGTCGGTCCGTATCGCATCGACCCGGCTCGGCTCCTCCAGCGCACGCTCCACCTGCGCCTGCAGGTCGCCGTCGAGCAGGCCCAGTGCCCGTGCGAAGTCGTTGCCCGTCCCGTCGGGCACCACGCCGACCACGGTGGCGGACTCCGCGACCGAGTTGACCGCGACGCTGACGACGCCATCGCCGCCAACGGCGAGGAGGCGGTCGGCCCCGCCGCGGACGACGGCGCGAGCCGCATCCAGTGCCTCCGCCATCGACGCACCGCCCACCTCGGCCGCGTCGAGGCCGCGCTTGCGCAGCGCCCCGATCACGGTGTCGAGGCGCTCCCGACCACCACGCGCGCTCGGGTTGCCGAGTACGTACACCGCCCCCATCGAGTCGCTCGGGCTCAGCTCGCAAACCGATCTCGACTGCTCGTGCCGAACCAGCCGCCGACGTCGGCGACGAAGCCGAGTACGACGATCGCCCAACCGAAGCCGTTGATCGGATCGCCCAGTGCGTTCATCGCCGAGTAGGCGAGGGTCGAGTAGGGCAGGAAGATCCAGCCGACCAGACCGATCCAGAAGCTGTCGAACGCGCGGTCGTTCCAGTTCGTGAACAGCTCGATCACCACGAGCGTGAACCGGGGGAAGATCGCCCCGAGGAAGATCACCAGGCATCCGCACATCGTTCGGCCTCCTCCCGCAGTGATACACGATGCCCAACAGTGATCCTGACAACGAATTCGAACGCAGCGCTGAGGGACGACCGCTCTAGGTTTCCAACGTGGGTGAAGTTGCCGAACACCGATTCGTCGGGCTCGACGCCCTGAACGTCGTGACGACGCTGCTGCAGCGTCGCCGGCTCGCACACCCGACACGCGGGACCTTTCAGGCCGCTGAGATCCAGTTCTGGTGGAGCATCCCCCGATCGACCGACGATGCCGCCCAACTCGTCTGGCTCGATCGCGAGGGGCAGCCCGTCGCCGCGGTGACCGTCACCGACTTCGGCGACGGTAGCTCTCTCGTCTACGAGGAGCCGACGTTGGTCGTGCTCGTGCTGCCCGATGCGACCGATGATTGGGTCGCCCACGTGCTCGAGCGCGGCCTCGCCCACGTCGCGGGCTTGGGTATCGAAGCCGTCGAGATCGAAGTCGAACGAAACGACGATGCCCAGCGCCGGGTGTTGTTCGATCGCGGGTTCGAGGTGAAGGGTGCGGGGACGGTGGAGTGTTGGCTCGACGCGTCTGTCCGTCCAGCCATGAGCCGGCTCGCCGACGGATACCGAATTGTCAGTCGAGCCGACACCGCTGGCCAACCCCATCACCTCGCCGACGAAGGCCGGGAGTACATCGATCAGCGGTTGAACGAGCTCTCGCTCTACCGACCTGACCTCGATCTGTTCGCCGTCGACGCCGATGGCGACGTGGCCGCATACGGCATCTTCTGGTTCGATCCGACGACCGAGACCGGTGTCGTCGAGCCGATGCGAACCCACGAGCCACATCGTGGTCGTGGGCTCGCACGCCACATCCTCACCGCTGGCGCCGACGCGCTCGCACAGGCGGGCGCCAAGCGCATTGCGCTCGCGTACGAACCGGACAACCCGGTCTCAGGTCCCCTGTATCGCAGTGCCGGGTTCGTGCCGACGAACCAGAGCGACGTGCTCGCCGGGCCGACCACGCCGTGAGTCCGGTTCGAAGACAGCTCGACCAGGTGCGGCGCGGGTGGCGCAAGCTGCCCAGGTCAGGGGCGGACGGTCACGATGTGGGCGGGCGCACTGAACACCATCGAACCGTCGTCGGTGACGTACTCGGCGAGCACGTCCTCGGCCTCGGCGAGGATCCGCTCGATCAGCTCGTCGTCGAGGAACACTTCCATCACCGGCAGCCAGCCGCGCAGGTCGGCCTCGACCATGGAGCGGACGCTCGGGAAACGGGCGGTGCCGTCCCGGGTCTCGATCGACACGTCGGTCGCGCCGGCAGCACCGAAGATCGACCGGAGTTCGTCGACATCACCGAGGACGAACGGGGCCCGGAGTGCGTCGGCAGCAGCCGAACCGGCACGTCGATGCAGGAGTTCGACCGAGGCGGGGTACGCGTCGGATCGTTCGAGCGAGTCCCACACGGCGACCACCACTCGCCCGTCGGCGCCGGCACACCGCAGCATCTCGCGCACGGCTCGCACGCGGTCGGGGAAGAACATGAGCCCGAACTGGCACACGACGGCGTCGAAGTCGCCGTCGTCGAACGGCAGGTCGGTGGCCTCGCCCTCGACCCATGTGACGGCCGGCTCGATCCGCTCAGCGACGGCGAGCATCCCGGGTCCGATGTCGAGCCCGGCGACGGAACCCGATGATCCGACGCGCCGAACGGCCTCGCGAGCGACGACACCGGTACCACACGCAACGTCGAGCACCCGATCACCGACGCCGACCTCCGCAGCGTCGAGCACCGGTTCGGCCCACTGCCGGAACAGCGCATCGACGTGCAGGTTCTCGTACGCCTGCGCTCCCTCGATCGCCGCTTGCAACTCGTCGGACACCGCACCCCTCCCGGCTCGATCTGCTCGTCGTGGACGGTACTGACCGGACGCGAGCGGGTGCTCGGATTTCTCCGACCACGGCAGCGCTTCGATCAGCACCGGGCGCATGGTTCGACTCGAACGGCGACTGTGTTTCGGACGCCAACAGGACCGGCCGACGCCTTCAGCGCTCCGACGATGCCCGTCGACGAGCCGCGACGAATCGTCGGCGGCCGACCGCGGTCATGGTCGGGAGCAAGAGCGCGAAGTGGTGTTCGATCCCGCGTTCGACGTCCGCCCACTCGACCTCGTCGCGCTGCTCCATCTCCCGGAGGTGATCCATCCAGTAGCGACTCAGGATCCACAGCGAGCGAGCGAGGACGTCGAGGTCGACATCGGCGTCGACGCGGAACAGTCCCTCCTCGGCGATCCGGCCGATCAGTTCGCGTCGCTCCTCGAAGGCAGCGACGAGGATCGGGCTCGGCGGCATGACGGCGTCGACCGGCTCGAAGATGCCCCGGTCGCGCATGAGGAATCGATAGTTCCACGTCATGTCCATACCGAATCGAAGGTGCTCGACGTAATCGTCGGCGAGGTCCCCGGGCGACCGAGTCGAATGCCGTTCCTCGGTTCGGAGGCGGACCACTTCACTCAGGTGGAGCGCCAGGTCGACCTTCGTCGGGAAGTGGTAGGTCAGATTTCCCTGGGAGATCCCGACGTCCGCAGCGATCTGGGTGAGGGTCGTCGACGAGTAGCCCGTGCGGTTGAAGCGGCGGAGCGCCGCCTCTGCGATGCGATCTGCTGTGGCCATCCTCACTCGACTCCAACGCTGCTTGTGTTCGACGTCACCCTGCTGGATTAGGTTATCGCACCTAGTGTCTAGGTACACCTACCTAATCAAGGAGAGCATCATGAGCAGGATGAGTATCGAGCTGGACGAACTCCGGCGACCGACGTGGTCGAGCGAGGAGGCGGCGAACGCTGCGTTGGTCGCCGACTTCGTACAGTTGCTGATGAACGAGCACGACCTCGAGGGCGTACGAGCACGCTTCGGTTCGGGCTCGTACCGGCAGCACAACCACGGCATCGCCGACGGCCTCGACGGCGTGCTCGAGACGATCGGCGCACTGGTGAAGCGCTTCCCGGAGTACGGCTACGACGTGAAGCACATCCTCGTCGACGAGGACATCGTGACGGTCCACTCGCACGCGACGCTCCGGAAGTCACACCGCGGAAATCAGCGCAAGGGCTTCAACATCACGGATCGGTGGCGGGTGAAGGACGGCCAACTCGTCGAGCATTGGGACTCGATCCAGCCGATCGACTTCTTCGGCCGCTTCTACGCTCTCGTGACCGGTGGCAAGGTCCGCAACGACAACGGCAGCTACTGACTGCGGCCGCTTGAGTGGGCGCAGAGGGACTCGAACCCCCGACATCTTCCTTGTAAGGGAAGCGCTCTAGCCAACTGAGCTATGCGCCCGGAGCGTGGGAGTGTATCGGCGACGGTCAGGCAGTCTCCGAGGGCGTGCTCCGCGCTCGCCAGAGCTCCCGCCAGCGGATGCGGGCGCCGGTCCGCAGCAGGGCGAAGCGATAGATCCAGCCGGCGACCCGCAACATCAGGACCGCCGAGGTCGCGAGGATCACCAGCGACAGCGCGACCTGCCAAGCCGGGACGTCCGTCAGCGCGACACGCATCGGGAGGAGCACCGGCGACGTGAACGGGATCACGGAGCCGATCGTCATCGCTCCGTTCGCGGGCGTCGTCAGTGATGCCGATCCGATCAGGTAGGCGACCAGTAGCGGCGCCACGACCGGGAGCGCCACGCCCTGTGCGTCCTCCTGGCGCGAGACCATCGAACCGACGGCCGCGAACCACGTCGCGTAGAACGCGAACGCGAGGAGGAACGTCACGATCAGCAGCGGCACCGTCGCCCACACACCGCTCGGCACGTCGACGTCGCGGACGAACACGAGGCTGATCGCGCCGGCAACGCCGACGACGAGCATCTGGGCGAGCGCCAGGATGCCGAGCCCCAGCACCTTGCCCGCGAGCAGCGTTCGTGGCCGGACCTGGGCGAGCAGGATCTCGACGATGCGCGACGACTTCTCCTCGACCACGCCCATCATCACGAACGACCCCCACGTCTGCAGGAACATGAACGTCAGGATCCCGGCGATGAACCCGGCGAGGAAGCGGATGCCGTCGGTGTCGTCGTCGCCGTCCAGCCGGACTTCCTCGAGGTCGATCGGCGTGAACAATGCGGTCACGTCGTCGGCGTCCAACCCGAACGCCGCCGCCCGTTCCCCCAATGCGATCCGCTCGACGGTGAGGCGGAGGAACTCATCGAGCTCGGTGTCCGGCGATCCCTCCCACACCAGCGAACCGTCCGTGACGACGACGTCGACCTCACCGCGGGTGAGTGACGACTCGACCTCCTCCTCGGAGACGTCGACGATCGTGACGTCGAAGTCCTCGCTGCCAGCATCGAGCGCATCGGTCAGCACTGCCGGAACTTCGGCGACGCCGACGTCGACCTCCCGTGCGTCGTCGTCACCGCCGATCAGGGACGGGACGACGCCGAGCACGATCACTGCGAGGAACAGCACCAGCGTGACGATGCGGTACCCCTTCGTGCGACCGCGGGTGACGATCTCGCGCCTGGCGAGCAACCAGATCATGCCGTCGCTCGATCCGACGCAGCGGTCGCCCGGCTCGTGATCAGGTCGGCGAACACCTCGTCGAGCCCTGGCGGCTCGTACGACACCGATCGTGCCGTGCCGGCGGCGAGCGTGGCGAGTGCCTCGGCGACCGGAACCTCTCGCGGGACGTCGACGATCGTCCTCGACGCGTCATGCCGACGCACGACGCCAGGCGGTGGCGACCAGCCGACCGGCTCGGTCGCCCACGCCACGTCGAGTCGACGAATCGGCGAGGCAGCGCGCAGGTCAGCGGTGTCGCCGGCAGCCCGGACCCGGCCGTCGGCGACGATCACGACACGATCGCACAGGCCCTCCACGAGGTCGAGTTGATGCGACGAGAACAGCACCGCTGCGCCGGCATCAGCGCGCCCCCGGATGAGCTCGCGCATCACGTCGGCCGCCACCGGATCGAGGCCGGCGAACGGCTCGTCGAGCACGAGCAGATCGGGATCATGCACGAGCGCAACGGCGAGCTGCACCCGCTGCTGGTTGCCGCCGCTCAACTCCTGCACGAGCGACTCGGCCCGATCGCTCAGACCCAGTGCCTCGATCCAGTGCCGGGCACGCTCGCTTGCCGCCCGCTTGCCGAGGCCGGCCAACCGACCGAAGAACTCGACCTGCTCGACCACCTTCATCCGGGCGTAGAGCCCGCGCTCCTGTGGCATGTAGCCGATGCGTCTCCGGGCCTCGTCGTCGACCGGCTGACCCCGCCACGTCACGGCGCCGGCGTCGAGGCGCGCCATGCCGACGATCGATCGCATCGTCGTGGTCTTGCCGGCACCGTTCGGGCCGAGGAAGCCCACGATCGACCCGGTCGGGACGTCGAGATCGACGCCGTCGACCGCCAGCACATCACCGAATCGCTTCGTCACTCCTCGAAGTGAGAGACCGTCGAGAGAGTCGCCGTCGGTGGTCACCGCTGGAGTCTGCCAGCCGCAGCCCGCTCCGTGATCGCATGCCCGCCGCGGCCGCGAGTCCGACGATCAGCGCCGCTGTGCTGAGTAGACCGCGGTGAGGAACGGCCGCTCCACTGCGCCACCGAACGTGTGGTCGACGAGCGCGCCGACTTCGCCGAGGAGCGTCGTCCGAGTGTCGGGCTCCAGCGCCATCCAGCTGGAGAACGACCGGAAGAACTGCTGGACACCGTCCACGGTCTGCGTGGCGGTCCAGGGAACCCGCAACTGAAGGACCGGGCCGAACGCTCCGGCACCGTCGAACTCTGCCACCCCTGCGTCCGTGTCGAGTGCGTACGGATGGGCGCCAACACCGGCGCCAGCGGTCGCTTGCCGGGTCGGCCGTCGTCGTAGGCCTCCACATGGCGCCCGAACAGCGCACGTCGCTGCTTGTGGTCGAACTCCGACGCTGCCGCCACGGAGGGTCAGTAGATCACACCCGATGTCGTGACGGGCGACGGCGGCGCCCCGCCGTCAAGTTGCCCACGACCTCGGGCGTACCCCCCTCGTGCACCACCCCGAGCTGGTCGGGGCCGCTCAGCTGACGAGCAGGAGCTCGTCGAGCAAGCCGGGCGACGTCGCTGCCACGGGGCGTCGGCGCTCCGCCGGGTCGAGCGTCACGAGCTCGCGACCGTCGGCGTCGACGATCAGGCCGCCTGCTTCACGGACCACCAGCAGTGCGCCGAGGTAGTCCCACACGGCGACAGCGTCGTGATCCGCGTCCAGGTACCCGTCGAACGAGTCACCGCGTCCGACCGCGGCGATGTCGAGCGCAGTCGCACCCATCGCCCGGTACTGGCGGGGTCTGAACCCGTCACCCGGTCGGCCGTTCACCGCGACGACCGCCTCGCGCAACGAGCACTCCTCCCCCACGGTGATCCGACGGCCGTTGAGATGCGCGCCTGCCCCGGCAACGGCGTGGTACCGGTCCCCAGTTCGCAGGTTCGCGACCATGGCCACCGTGGGCTCGCCACCGGCGACCAGGCACAGCGACGTTGCGCACCACGGGACGTGGAGGCCGGCGTTGGTCGAGCCATCGAGCGGGTCCACGACCACCACACCGGCGGCATCGCCGACGCTGGCGACGCCCGGCGGCAGTGTCACACCACTCTCCTCGGACAGCACGGCGTACCCGGCCATGTGGAGGGGCGGCACGCAGGCGTCGTCCATCGCGAGGTCGACGGCGTACTGCGTGTCACGACGCCCCGACCAGCCCCAGTCGTCGTTGCGGGCGAGCACATCGGTCGTTGCGTCGCAGATCGTGGCGAAGAGGTCAAGAACGAGCCCCGATGCCGTCGCGTCCACCGTCTCCACGTCGGCCATACCCCGACCGTAGTGGGCTCGCTCGCCCGCCCACGCATGTCGTCGCAGTGTTCGGGACGACGGCCGACGCCGGTAGTGTCCGCTCTCGATGGCAGTCATCGACGTGGCGGGATTCGTCGCCGATACCAAGAGCCAGGCGATCGATCACGGCTTCCACGTTCACGACGAGCGGCATTTCGTCGAGACGTACTCGCTCCGGCAGCTCTGGGAGGTCGACCTCCACCCCGAGGAGGCGTGCCACGGCCCGATCGACCTCCACCTCTCGCTCGACGTGGACCCGCGGGCGATGTTGGCGTTCGAGGACGAGGTGATGAAGCTCGACGACATCGACGAGCCACCGAAGGGCTTCACGTTCGCCATGCTGTTCACCTGGACCCTGCCGCCGCTCCCAAAGCCGCCGGACCTCCTCGTGCTCGCCACCGACCTCGCCGGCATCGGCGGGATACAGCTGCCGGTCGAGGTGTCCGCCATCGACTCGTTCCCCACCGTCACCGACGCGCCGGAGCGCAGCCTGTCGATGGTGGCCAAGCTCGAGGTCGATCTGGCCGACGTGTACCTGACGAACGACGACGACGTCGGCCTCGCTCTCGAACGATGCAAGGATGTCAGCCTCTATCTGCTCGATCGGGCCGCGACGTGGCTCGACGACGACTGAGCCCACACCGGGTCAGCAACCACCAGAAAGTCGAACAATGCGGGTTCACGAACTGATCGACATCCTCACCGACCAGCCGCCGGATGCCGAGGTCGAGTTGGCCGTCATCGCACCCGTCGACGAGGCGAGCGATGACATCACCGTCGACCGCTACTTCGTCGACGGTGTGTTGCCGTGGCAGGACGCGGTCGACGACGAGGGCGCCGAGGTGGCCGGCGAGCTCACGATCTGGCTCGTCGGCGGCGAGGAACCCGACGTCAACGCGTTCCTCGACGCCATCGAACAACCCGAGGGTTGACACCGGCCGCCGTGTGCACCGCACGGCGGCGCCGGCTCGGGGTGATAGCTCAGTTGGTCAGAGCAGCGGACTCATAATCCGTCGGTCCCGGGTTCGAGCCCCGGTCGCCCCACACGATCGAGCGGACGCACCTGGGGTCGCGCCTCGCTCGAAAACGACCACAGGGCCCCGCGAACGGGACCCTGTCGATCGATGTGGCTCCGGGGGTGGGGCTCGAACCCACGACCTGCGGATTAACAGTCCGATGCTCTGCCAGCTGAGCTACCCCGGAAGGTCGAACGGCGAGGCTATCGGAGCGGTTGCGTCGCTCACACGTCGATCTGCGGCCGTTGTGCTCCGGAATCCGGTCCTGCGTGAGCGCAGATCGCTGGAGGCGGCCGCTATTCGACCTCGAGGAATTCCCGCAGCCGCTGGCTCCGTTGTGGGTGACGCAGCTTGGCGAGGGTTTTCGCCTCGATCTGGCGGATCCGCTCGCGGGTCACACCGAACGCTTTGCCGACCTCTTCGAGGGTCTTGGCCTGGCCGCCGTCGAGGCCGAACCGGAGGCGGACGATCTCCTGCTCGCGCTCGGAGAGTTCGCCCAACACCTCCCCCACCGCGTCGGCCAGCATCACCTTGGCGGCAGCGTCGGCCGGACTGTCCGCGGAGTCGTCCTGGATGAAATCGCCGAGGTTCGATTCGTCTTCCTCGCCGACCGGTGAGTCGAGCGACAGCGGATCCTGCGAGATCCGCAGCAGCTCGCGAACCCGGTCGGGTTCGAGCTGGACCCGACCCGCGAGCTCGTCGATCGTCGGCTCCCGCTCCAGCTCCTGGTGCATCGTGCGCTTGGCCCGAACCACCCGGTTCATGTGCTCGACCATGTGGACCGGGATACGAATCGTGCGCGCCTGATCGGCGATCGAGCGGGTGATCGCCTGGCGGATCCACCAGGTGGCGTACGTCGAGAACTTGAAGCCCTTCGTGTAGTCGAACTTGTCGACCGCACGCATCAGGCCGAGGTTGCCCTCCTGCACCAGGTCGAGCAGCTGCATGCCACGGCCCGAGTAGCGCTTCGCGATCGAGACGACGAGCCGCAGGTTCGCCTGCGTCAACTCGCTCTTTGCCCGTTCGCCGCGCGACACGGCTCGCATGAGCATTCGTCCCTCGACCCCGTCGAGTTCGACACCGGACTCGCTGGCCTCGTCGATCTTGGCCGCGGCGATCTTGCCCTCCTCGATGAGCTGGGCGAGGCGGCGCTCGTCGTCGACGGTGAGCAGGTCGACCTGGCCGATCTCGCGCAGATACAGCCGGACCGCGTCGGCCGTGCCGCCCTCGCCACGAGGGTTCTGCTTCTTGGTGCGTCGTTTCTGTCGGCGGCTGAGCAGCTTCTCGTCGTCGTCGTCGGGCTCGACCGTGACGCGTCGCCGCATCCCGGTCGGCGTCTCGTCGTCGACCGCCTCGACCGCATCGTCGATCGAGATGCCGTGGCCGGCCATGGCCGAGTGCACCTCCGTGAGCACCGACTCGGACAGCTCGACGTGTCGGAGCACGTGACTCACCTCGTCGGCGTGGACCTCGCCCGACGCCCGACCTTGAGCGACGAGATGCTCCCACTCGTGGGCGGCGATGCCCTCGAACGGCACGACTCGTTCGCCGTCCGCGCCCGCCCCGTCGCCGCCAGCAGCACCACCCGGCGCAGCCGCCGGGGCGGCGTCGGCCACGTGGTCGTTCGGACGATCAGTCGTCGCCTTGGGTGCGTTGCTCTGAGCGTCGATGGAGCCAACCTAGCAATGACTCGGCAGCCGCCAGAGCGCGAACGCCGTCCGTTCCCGAGAGCGCCTCCAACTCGAGCTTGGCGGCGGTGTTCGCCCTGATGTCGTCGGGGTCGGTCTCCTGTGTGCTGTGGAGCAACTCACGCTGCACGGCGGCCCGGATGAGCGAGAACGCCTCCTGCGTCGGGTCGAATTCGAGGTCGGCCATCGCCGCCCGCTCGAGCACCTCACGTGCCTCGGGTGATGCGATCTCGAGCGCGGGGTCGAGTCCACCACCCTCGGCCAACGCCACGAACGCGAGCCGATTGGTCTCGTCGTCGAAGAGGTCCTCGACCAACCACTCGGCGATCGAGTCCCACTGCTGCGACAGCAGCACGAGCGCAGCGAATTCGGCATTCTGCGTCGGACCGCCCCGCCGCGGCGCTCTCACACCGATCGACGGACGCCGGGCGCCGCGCTCGGCGAGACGCACCAGGTCGTTCACCGGGAGTCCGACCCGTGCCGCCACCTCGCCGGCGTACAGCTTGCGGACGTTGGCGTTCGGGTGCTCGTTGACCACCGCCATCGCCTCTTCGGCGGCCCGCGCCCGCTGCTCGGGCGAGTCGAGACGACGCTGCTGGAGCGTCCGGTTCAGCCGGAATCCGAGGAACGGGAGTGGATCCTCGACCGCGTCGATCAGGACCTCGGGCGACGTCTGGGCCAGGTCACCTGGGTCCTTGCCCTCGGGCAGACGCGCCACCGACACCTCGACCTGGTGCTTCTCCTCCCACTCGTAGAAGCGCTCGGCAGCACCCTGGCCGGCGGCGTCGGCGTCGAAGGAGAGCACGACCCGCTTGGCGTAGCGCTTCAGCAGCCGGACATGCTCCTCGGTCAGCGCCGTGCCGCACGTGGCCACTGCTCGGGGAACGCCCGCCTGATGGAAGCCGATCACGTCGGTGTAGCCCTCGCACACCACCACCTGGTCGACCTTGGCGATGTTCGCCTTCGCCCAGTTCAAGCCGTACAACGTGCGCGACTTGGTGTAGATCGGCGTCTC
>JBCBDK010000028.1:0-15033 GCA_038529675.1 Actinomycetota bacterium | reverse complement strand
ATCACGCGCACGACCAGGCCCTCTCGGCCGATGAGTGGGTTCACGGCGGGAGGCAGGGAGGCCAGTCCGTCGTTCGACGTGTGAAGGGGACGATGACGGCCGTCGCCGATTTGGAACAGGTCGTGCTCGCCGGGAATCCCCTCGACGGAGAACGTCCCGAGTGATCGAGCCTCCGCCCCGCTCAAGAGTGCCGTGACGTGGGTTGAGACGATCTGACCCGGTGAACCGATTGCAGCGAGGCGTTGGGCCAGCGTGACCGATGGTCCGTAGTACGTGCCATCGCGTTCGTCGGCGTCGCCGCTGTGGAGGCCGATCCGCGCGCCGACCGAGGTGCCCCCGGCGTCGACCGCCGCGACCGCTCGCCGGCACGCGATCGCCCAGTCGGTTGCGTCGCCGGCCCGAGCGAACACGATGCCGATGACCTCGGTCCCACTGACGAACACGGTGCCGCCGCGGAGTTCGGCTGCGCTCGCAACGGCCTGGGAGACAGCGGAAAGCACGTCGGCCGCCGAGTCGCGATGGTCGACCCATAGGCGTGCGACGTCGGCCACTTCGACGAAGCCGAACGTGACGGTTCCGGCGGGAGCGGATCGGCCTGCTCGACGACGGAGCGGACGTGGGGTCTGGCCGAGCCGATCGTCGTGGTCGAGGATCCAGCGCTCGAGATCGCGAAGTCGTTGGCCCGGCTCGACTCCCAACTCTTCGACCAGTGTGGTTCGGGCGCGTCGATAGGCCTCCAGCGCTTCGGCCTGGCGTTCGGTGCGGTACAGCGCCAGCATGAGCAGCGCCCAGAGTCCCTCGCGGAACGGGTGATCTGCCACGAGTTCGGTCAGGGGTCCGACCGCGCCACCGGGATCGTCGTCGACCAGGACCTGCAGGTGCGACTCGACGGCATCGAGCCACTCTTCGACGAGCGCGTCGAGCAGTGAGCGCAGGCCCGACGATTCGACTCCAGCCAGCGGAACCCCACCCCATTCATCGAGAGCGGTCGGCACGTCGCCGCGACGAAGCGCATCCCGAAAGCGCCACGTGTCGATCGCGTGCGCGTCCGTGTCGAGTCGGTAAGCCGCACCAGTTCGGCTGATCGTGTGCGGGCCGAGTTCCCGTCGAAGCCGTGCGACGTAGGTCTGCAGCGTCTTCTCGGCGGTTCGCGGCGGGTCGTCGCCCCACAGCAGTGCGACGAGTCGTCCGACGGGGATCGACGACGACGGATCGAGCGCGAGTGCGGCGAGCAGCTCCTGACACTTGCGAGGCAACGGCCCGATCGAGCGACCGTTGACTTCGACGTCGACGCCGCCGAGCAGCGAGATGCGCACACCCGTCGTCGGTTCGTCGGCCATTCCGACAGGTTCGCAGAGCGTGTCGACCCCAGTCACACCGTCACCGTGGCTGCGGTGGGTCGAGCCGAAGTCGAGCGCCGGTGGAGAGCACCGGCATCGCCTTCCACCGGCGCGCCGCCGCGCGTCGGCCGGTGTTCCACCCGCCGTCGTCACGGTGGCGAGGACACGTCAACGACAGAAAGGAACACCTCGATGACCACCGCACTCCGAAGTGCTCACCAACCCAGCGAGCCCGCACCGACACCTCACGAACCGATCGTCCGAGTGGACGGTGTCGTCGTCCGCTTCGCAGATGTCACCGCCCTCGATGGCGTGAGCCTCACGATCGCTCCCGGCGAGATCCGTGGGCTGCTCGGCCCGAACGGCTCGGGCAAGACGACGCTCGTCAGCGTGATCGCCACCCTCCTCGCCCCGACCTCCGGTTCGGTGCGGGTTGACGGACACGACGTGGGCACCGATCCGACGAACGTGCGACGAGCGATCGGACTCGCGGGCCAATACGCCGCCGTCGACGACCTCCTCACCGGGCGCGAGAACCTCGAGATCGTCGGCGCCCTCTACGGGCTCGACCGGCGCACAGCGCGGCGCCGCGCTGACGAAGTCCTCGAACGGCTGTCGCTCACCGCAGCGGCTGACCGACCGGTCCGCACCTATTCGGGCGGCATGCGCCGCCGGCTCGACCTCGGCGCCAGCCTCGCTGGCCGACCACAGGTCCTGCTGCTCGACGAGCCCACCACCGGACTCGACCCGCGAACTCGAAACGAACTGTGGGACTTCCTCAGGGACCTCGTCGAAGAAGGTACGACCGTCCTGCTGACGACTCAGTACCTGGAGGAGGCCGACGCGCTCGCCGACCGGATCACGGTGCTCGATTCGGGCCGAGTGATCGCCGAGGGAACCGCCGACGACCTCAAGTCGAGCGCAGGAGCGAGCCGACTCGTCGTCACGCCGCACTTTGACATCGACCTCGAGGTCGCTGCCGCGGCAGTCGAGTCTTCGGTCGGCCGTTTGGTCGTCGTCGATCGCCAGTCCGGGACGATCGCAGTCCCCGTCGTCGAGCGGACGATCGCGCTCGTCGCAGCAGCCGACGCGCTCCGACTCGCCGGTGTCGAAGTCGCCGACATCGCCGTTCGGCGCCCGAGTCTGGACGACGTCTTCTTGTCCATCACCGGCCGAACCACCGGTTCCCAGCGCATGGAGGAATCATGACCACCCTCATCCACGACAGCGCGACGATGACGCGCCGCAACACGCTCCGCATCGCACGCACACCGCAACTCCTGCCGCTGCTCATCGCCGGGCCGGTCGTGTTCGTCCTGCTCTTCAACGTCGTGTTCGGCGGCTCCATCGCGACGGGAGAACTCGCGTACATCAACTACCTGATTCCTGGGATCCTCGTCCAGATGGCCGTCTTCGACGGCACCAACACCGCGATGGCCCTCGCCGAAGACCACCAGCGCGGCACGATCGGCCGGTTCAAGTCGTTGCCGATGCACCGCGCAGCCGTCCTGATCGGCCGAGTCGTCGCCGACGCCGCACGCGCCGCGGTCACCGCCGGCATCGTCGTCGCCGTCGGGTTCGCCCTCGGCTTCCGTCCAGGCGACGGGATCGAAACGGTCATCCCGGCGATCGCGCTCGTCGTTGCGTTCGGCCACGCATTCGCCTGGGGTTACACGGTGCTCGCGCTCCACGTCCCGACGCCGGAGTCGCTCCAGTCCGCTTCGTGGATCCCGGTCTTCCCGCTCGTCTTCGCGGCCTCCACCTTCGCACCGGTCGAGAACATGCCGAGCTGGATGCAGCCGGTGGTCGAGCACCAACCTGTGACTGTGACCGTCGACGCTGTGCGAGCCCTCCTCCACGGCGGCGACCTGGCGGGACCACTCGTCCAGTCGCTCGCCTGGACCACGGGACTCATCGTCGTCTTCGCGACCTGGTCGATCCGACGGTTCAGCCGTGTCTGACACTTCAACCATCGCGACACCGAGTCGAGAAGCGCGCACGTCCGAACCGGGTCCGAGTTCGGGCGCCGTTCGTTCGCTCTACGAGTCGCGCTTCGTCGACCGCTACGACGCTCGAGCCAGAGTCTGGGAACGCCTCACCTGCGAGCCGGCGCTCGCCGCGTTCGAACAGCGTCTTCGTTCACTCCCGAACAGACCGCTCGACGTGCTCGATCTCGGGTGTGGCACCGGTCGAAGCGTCAGCCGTCTCGCCGCCGCCGGGATCGATGTCGGCACGTACACAGCCGTCGACTCCTCGGCCCGGATGCTGGAACGTGCCCGACGGAACCATGCGTACTCCCGAGTGCGGTTCGTCCATGGCAACGCGACCGAGGAGGCTCGCCTGACGAGCGGCGCCGACCTGGTTCTGCTCACCTGGGTGCTGTCGCACCAACACGATCCGGCCGACCTTCTCGCAGCGGCTCGCCATGCTCTGTCGCCCGACGGTCGCCTCCTCGTGCTCGCACTCACCGCATCGCCACGACTCGCCGGACGGGCGCACGGGTGGAGGTTCCGCCGGAACTTGCATGCCCACCCGATCGACCCCGACATCCTCACGAGCCAGACCCCGACCTTCGTCCACGTCAGCTGCGCCGGGCTCGTCACCATGGCCGAGTTCGGCGCTGTGAACGCCGGGTGACGTGAGCGGTCCTGCCACCCGAACCGTGCCGGGCGGGTGAGGGCTCGCGGCGCCCCGATCGACGTCGCAGGTGCGTCCGACCGGTGTTGCCTGCGCCCACGACCGGTCGCCGTCGCGAGTCCGCGCTGCGCCGGTCATCGTCATTCGTGCGGCGATCCGACCCGCCTCGAGCGACGCTCTGATCGAGCGGGTTGCTCCGGCTCGGGAGTTGGTCGAACGCTCGCTATCTCGGCGTGGGCGCGTGCCCATGTGGGGCCTGGCGAACCGGGTTCGGTCCAGGTGGCGAAGGTGGATCCTCTCATCCGGGGTGCGAACGCTCGCATGACGTCGACATGCTCCGGGTGGCGGGTGTAGGCGTCGGCGGAGGCCTGGTCTTCCCATTGCGAGAGTGTCCAGAACGTGGTGCGGAGCGGAGTGGCGGTCAGTGAGAGTCGGATCGCTCCGGAGGACGTTGCGAACAGTCGGCGGAGGCGGAGGGCGGCCACGAGGAAGCGGGGTACGTCTCGGAGTCGGCGAAGTTCGAGGACCGACGCCATGACGACGGTCTCGGCGTCGGTGATCGTGTGCGCCGCGGGTCCGGTTCTCCACGGCAGCGGTGGTACGACGCCATGTGTGGCGGGTTGGTCGTCGGTTCTTGCCGGGAGGGTGCTCCACAGCGCCCAGGCGATGAAGACCAGTTGGAACGGGAGCCGGACCCACGGGTAGAGCCCGCCGGGTTGACCGTCGACATCGATGCCGGCCACGGCAACGTAGACGTTGGTCGGGAACACTGCGACGAAGAAGGTCGCGACGATCCGCCCGATCCCGATCCGGGAGGGCCATGCGGCGAGCAGTGCGATGCCGAGCGCGATCTCGGCGATGCCGCTGAAGACGACGACGAGGCCGGGCTCGGGCACCCACTCCGGGAGATGTTGTTCGAATGGTGTCGGCGTGACGAAGTGGCTGGCGCCAGCTGCGGCGAGAGCGATGCCGAGTCCGATCCGGGCGGTCGTTCGTCGGTCGCGTCGCCGGCGCGATGCGAGGGCGGCTGCTGTGGTGGCGATGAGGAGTGCGGCGAGAAAGAGCATGGCAGGTGTCTCCGATTGGTGAGGCGTGGGCTCAGCGATGGCCGAGCCGGTTGATGGTGAGTGCGGTCTTGCCGCGGGTGTGTCCGTTGGCGAGGTGCGCGATCGCGTCGGCTGTGCGAGCGAGCGGGAACGTTCGGTCGACGACGGGGGTGACGTGTCCGGTCTCGACGAGATCAGCGAGTCGTTCGAGGTGCCCGGCGTCCTCCCGTGCGACGAAGGTCGTGAGGCAGCGTCTGGTGAACGGCGACATTGTCTTCGCCCGGATCCGTCGATCGGCCCCGCCGATCCACCGGCCGCCGTTCTCGCCGTCGACGATGACGAGTGTGCCGTTGGGCACGAGGGCTCGACGGAGGTCGCGCAGCCGTCGATTGCCGCCGGTGTCGATGATGACGTCGTACCGGTTCGCATCGGCGAGCGGGTCAGTCGTCCGGTAGTCGAAGGCTCGGCTTGCGCCAAGGTCTTGGACGAGGCCGAGTTTGGCGTGGCTGGCGACGCCGGTGACGATGCCGCCGAGCGCAGTGGCGATCTGGACGGCATAGGTACCGACGCCTCCGGCTGCACCGAGGACGAGGACCTGGTCGCCGGGTCGGACCCGGCCATGGTCTTCGACTGCCTGCAGCGCTGTCGTGCCCGACGCGGCGAGGACTCCGGCTGCGATGGGGTCGAGCCGGGGTGGGATCGCAGCGAGGCGGTCTTCGTGGGCGCGCGCGTACTCGGCGTACGTGCCGTGCCCGTGGCCGAAGACGAGGTCGCCCTCGGCGAATCTCGTGACTGCCGCGCCGACGGAGTCGACGACGCCCGCGACGTCGAGACCGGGGATCGGGTTCCCGGGTCGTCGTAGCCCGAAGACGAGCCGGGTCAGGAAGGGCGTTCCGGTCATGAGGTGCCAGACGCCACGGTCGACACCGGCGGCTACGACCCGAATGAGCACGTCGTTGTCGCCGATCTCGGGGCGCGCGACGTGACGGGGATCGAGGGTGTCGACGCCGCCGTATCGGTCCTGAACGATGGCCAGCATCGATGCGTCGTCAGCTGATCGCAGCGAGAGCGGGTCGGTGATGTTGGCCGAGGTGGTGGGGTTCGTGTTCATGGATGCATCGCTTCCGGTTCAGGCGGGGGTTGCGACGGGTTGTGGTCGCGTCGTGTCGGACGTGTTCGAGAGGCCTCGGGTGATGAGCAGGACGGCGAAGGCGAGTTCGACGACGAGCGGGATGACGTAGAGCGGATCGACGAGCGCCGAGCGGTCAGGAGCGAGGACGGCGACCGAGGACCCGATCAGGTAGACCGCTCCGGTCGCTGCCATCCCCCAGACGAAGAAGCGAGACGCGAGCCCGCCGACGGCGAGGAGACGAGCGATCACGATGCAGCTGAACGCGAACGCGATGAGGCCGATGTCGTAGCCGACCGCGTGGGCCTCGACGGCGTCGAGCGCTTCTCGAGCGGCGGCCGGGATGACGGTGCCGTCACTGCGGACGGCACGATCGGCTGCGTCCAGTGCGTCGGTGAGGTTGAGCAGGTTGACGGCGATCACCGCTCCTTGGATCAGCCGCAGCGCGGTGGCGGTGATGGCGAGGCGGCGGTCGACGTGGCGCAGTAGACCGAGGAGACCGAGCGCGACGACGACGTCGAACCCGATCATCATCACGTCAGCGCTGATTGCGAGACGGAAGAGGCCAGGTGAGTCAGCGATGTTGGCGGCGGTCTCGATCGGGTCGTCGTCGACGACCAGCGAGCTGCGCACGGCGAACTCGGCGAAGATGCCGGTGGCGATGATGCCCAGGTAGGCAATGCCGGTCCGGCGAGAGGCCCTCGATGGCCGTCGGGTGGATACTTCGGTTGTCATGGCGGGTCCTTTCCGGTGAGTGATGACACCGTCGAAGGTACGAACGCTCACTGGGTGAGGTCTTGGCCCCGCGGGCCACATCTTTGACCGATCGGGCCGATACCCGGCTCTGGTACAACTCAGGTCGTGGCATCGGTCGGGGCGCGTGCGATCAGGCGGATGATCGACGTCGCGCGCCCGGGCCACGACCGCGACGAGCTCATCACCAGCGTCGGACTCGATCCTTCGGAACCGGTCGCACCGGACACCGACGGAATCGTCGACGAAGGCGCCTACTACGCGCTGCTCGAACGAGTCGCCGATGACGACCTCGGGTTCCCGTTCCGGTACGCCGAGGCGATTCGCCCGGAAGACTTCGGAGCCCTCGGCCTCGCTGTCAAGACAGCGGCCGACGTCGAAGCCGCCCTCGAACGCGTTGTCCGCTACGTCGTCGTACTCACCAACACCCTGGGCTACGAACTCACCACCACTTCGAACGGCCGCTCACTGGGACTCGTCAATCGACCTCACCACCGTCGCGGTGCCGCGCTCTCCAACGAGTGTGCTCTCGCTGCCGTCGTCTCGACCCTGCGTCAGATCACCGGGTCGCAGGTCACGCCGTCGGTCGTCGAGTTCCGTCACGGCTCGCCGCACACCGACGAGCACCATCACCGATACTTCGGCTGCCCGGTCCGCTTCGACGCCCCCTCCAACAAGGTCGAACTCTCTCGCGACCAACTCGAGCGACGCACGTTGCTCGCCGACGACGGGCTCTCCGCCTACCTCGTGGCCCACCTCGAAGCGCTCGCCACCCGTACGGCGAGCCGATCGCTCGTCGACGACGTGCGAGGGACGATCGCCGACTCACTTCCCGACGGCCAACCCAGCAAGTCCCAGGTCGCTCGCAGGCTCGGCGTCAGCGAGCGAACACTCCATCGCCAGCTGGCAGACCACGGCGAAACGTTCCAGGAGATCGCCACCGACGTGCGGCGCCAGACCGGCGAAGCACTCCTCTCATCGAGTGATCACTCGATCGTCGAGATCGCGTTCCTCACCGGCTTCTCCGACCAGACTGCGTTCTCCCGGGCCTTCAAGCGCTGGACCGGCCTCGCACCCGGTGCATACCGCACACACCACATCTGACGAACGCAGCCCGGACGCTTCATCAGAGGACTCCTGCGAAGCATCGGCCGGCGCGACGGCAGTCTGCAGTGATGGGGCGCACGCTCACGACGCGTGTTCGATGGTGACGAGGGTCTTGCAGGCGACGCCGTGCTGGTCGAGGCGATCGATGGCACCGGCGAGATCGGTGCGGGCTCCGATCAGCGGGGTGACGCTGCCGTCCGCGAGCATCTCGGCGAGCGGTTCGATGAACTCGGTCGGCTCCTTCGAGATAGACGCCGTCAGGCGCTGACGGACGAACAGCGACAGGAGTGCTGCCCGGACGTTGCGCCCGACGCCTCCGGTCCAGCGACCGCCGTCTTCACCTCCGACGATGACGAGCGTTCCCGACGGGGCGAGTGCTCCAACACTTCCCGGCGCTCCACGAGTTCGCCGTCGAGCGCACGATGCAGCCCGGCTACGACTTCGGCGACGAGTTCGAGTTCGGCCTCGACCTCATCCTCGACGCGCCCGAGGCCCGTTCACACCGCGACTGATTCGGTACTCGGTCGGTCGAGCCAGGCCAGTATCGCCCGGTTCGTCTCGTCGGGCAGTTCGTCCATGATCCAGTGCCCGCAGTCGAGCTCGATCTCGGTCACGCTCGGCACGGAGTCGGCGAGGCGTTCGTTTCTGGCGACGAGGTCTCGGGCGCCGTGGATCATGAGTGCGGGTTGGTGGATGATCGGGTCGACGTCGGCGAGGAGGTGCCAGTTGAGGTCGACGTTGCGGTACCAGTTGATGTTGCTGGTGAACCCCGATCGTTCGAATGCTTCGACGAACACCGCGAGCTCATCGTCGCTCATGATGGGTTCGCCCAGTGGTGTGTCGGCGGTGGCGAGGTTGGCGATGGCGTTGCCGGGTTCGGGTTCGGCGAGGGGCACGTTCTTGCGGTATAGGTTGCGCAGGAAGCGGGCGGTGTTCGCTTCGAGCACGGCGTCGGCGTCGCCGGGCCGGCGGTTGAAGTCGACGAAGTAGAAGTCGGCGCCGAGCATCTGCTCCATTGCCTCGACCCACGGTGTGTCTCCGCGGTCCATGTACGACATGCTCAGCGCGATCAGCTGCCCGACACGTTCGGGATGCAGCAGTGCGAGCCACCAGACGACCATCGCACCCCAGTCGTGCCCGACGAACGTCGCAGCGTCGTAGCCGTAGTGGTCAAGCAGCGCAGCGAGGTCGCCGGCGAGGTGCTCGACGTCGTAGGCGGTGACGTCGGTGGGCGTCGACGAGTTGCCGAAGCCGCGCTGGTTCGGGACGATGACGTGGTAGCCGGCATCAACGAGCGCTGGGATCTGATGACGCCACGAGAAGGCGTGCTCGGGCCAACCGTGGCAGAGCACGATCGGTCGTCCACGGTGCTCATGGCCGGCCTCGAAGACTTCAAGTTCGACGCCGTTGACGTGGAGGATCGTGGGCTCGGGGAAGGTCGCTGTCTGGATCATGGTGGGTTCGCTTTCCTGGGTGCGGTGGAGGGGACAGTCAGCAAGGTACGCACCGTTCCGGACACCGAATGTCCGCAACGTGAGAACATCTTCCGATGTCGCGAAACCCGACCGAACGGACGCTTCGGCTCCTGGCGCTGCTGCAGACGCATCGGCTGTGGCGGGCCGCAGAGCTCGCCGAGCGCCTCGACGTCACCGAGCGCACCGTTCGCCGCGACGTCGATCGAATGCGCGAACTCGGCTATCGGGTCGACGCCACGACCGGAACCGCCGGCGGCTACCGGCTCGCTGCCGGCGCGCACCTCCCACCGCTCGTGTTCGACGACGAGGAAGCCGTCGCGGTCGTGGTCGGGCTTCGTGCCGCTGCTGGCGCAGCGATCACCGGGATCGAGGACGCCTCACTCCAGGCACTCGCCAAGGTCGAGCACGCACTGCCGGACCGACTTCGGCGACGCGTGTCCGCGCTCAACGACAGCGTCGTCTCGCTCCGGCGCACGCATGGCGGCGAGGTCTCCGTCGATGCTGAGACACTCAGCACGCTCGCGTCCGCGTGCCGGAGCGCCGAGGAGGTCCGCTTCGAGTATCGACGCCAGGACGGAACCGGCAGCAGCCGTCTCGCCGAACCACACCAACTGCTCTCGGCGGGTCACCTCTGGTACCTCATCGCGTGGGACCTCCGCCGTGTCGACTGGCGATCCTTCCGTCTCGACCGGGTCAGCGGCGTACAGCTCGCCGGACGGCGCTTCGAACCTCGCCCCATCCCAGGAGGCGACGCGGCCGCCTATCTCACTGCGTCGGTCGGCGCAATCACCGACGAGACAGCGGGCTCGGCTACCGCTCGCCGTCGACCGTGACGACGACCTTGCCGCTCGTGCGCTTGCTGCCAAGCGTCGCCATCGCCGCGGCGACCTCGCTGAGTGGGAACGTGCGGTCGACGACGGAGTCGAGGGCTCCCGTCTCTGCGAGTCGGGCGAGTTCCTCGAGATCAACGGTGTTGAACTGAGCGGTGAAGCTCACGACCTGCTCGGCCTGCTCGGACGCCATGTAGGCGCCGAGTTTTGCCATGAACGCTGTTGTGTCCGTGCCGAGCGCTCCGACCGAGATCATTCGCCCAGTTGGTGTGAGGTTGTTCACGTAGACCTCGAACGGGCGGTCGCCGACCATGTCCAAGACGACGTCGTACGGTCCGGTGCCGTCCCAGTCGTGTGCGGTGTAGTCGATCACGTCGTCGGCTCCGATGTTCCGCACCATCTTGGTGTTCCGGGCGCTGCAGACCGCCGTCACGTGAGCGCCGAGGGACTTTGCGATCTGGACGGCGGTGACCCCGACGCCGCCCGAGGCACCGATGATCAGGACACGCTGGCCGGAGCTGAGCTGTCCGTGATCGCGGAGCCCTTGGAGGGCGGTGAGTCCTGCGGTCGGGATGGCGGCGGCGTCGACGAACGACACGTCGTTCGGCTTGTGGACCAGATTGCCCTCCCTGGCGATCGCAGACTCCGCCAAGGCTCCTCTCGCCGCGCCGAACACGGCATCGCCGACGACGAAGCGCGAAACGTTCTCTCCGACGGCTACGACGGTTCCGGCGCAATCGGTGCCCAGTGCGTGGTCGATCGGCTGGGGGTCGCCGTAGGCCTGGCGGAGCATCGGGATCTTGCCCTCCATGCGATGCCAGTCGGAGGGGTTCAGGCCCGCCGCATGAACTCGGACGAGGACCTGGTCGGCCGACGGGGCCGGTCGATCGACCTCTTCGAGCGTCAAGACGTCTGGTGCGCCGTAGGTGCGTGCACGAACTGCCTGCATGTTCACGACACGACCTCCGTGTCGTCGCCGACCGTCGGTAGCGCGATCGAGGGCCGGTTGAGCCAGACGACGAGTCCGTGAACGGCGAGGCCGCTGCTCCAGCCAACGAGCGCCCATGCCGACCACCACGCGTTCCAGTCACCTGCGGTTCCAGCAGAGAGCGTGGTGGCGAGGTTGACGGCGAACATGATGAACATCCCGGTGGCGAACCCGCCGGCGTGGCCGAAGAACGCATGTCGCTGCTCGGCCCACCGGCTTGCGGCTTCGAGTCGTTCGTCCGGCTGGCTACGTGGGCTCCGGGCTTCGGTTGGAGTGGTCATCGATTCGCTTCTTTGGTCGAGAGTGTTCACTGCGGATGGACGGGCTCAGGCGGTCACGGTCGGCTTGCGGAGCAGGACGAGGCCTGTCCAGGCGAACCAGGCGATGGATCCGAGGCCGAAGATGATCCCGACGTCGGACAGGCCCGGGATGAGCGTGATGAGTGCGGTGACTGCGCTGACGATGCCGAGGACGTTGAGTCCCCTCGGCAAGCGCCCGGTGCCCCAGGCGGCGATGCTCACGAGCAGGATCCAGAGGCCGCCGACGAGTTCGTTGCCGCCGCCGAGACCTTCGGTGACTGTGTCGATGCTCGACCACAGCGCTTCAGCTGCTGCGGGGTCGGTTTCGTCGAGGTCGGCGACTGCGGTGATGCCGATGTTGGAGATCATCCCGGTGGCGAACATCAGGCCGGCCCAGATGTAGGCGAGGACGGCACCGATGTCGGCGAGTTGCGGGCTGACGTCGGCGAGGCGTCGGTGCAGTGCTCGGGCGAGCGGGATGATCGCCACGCCGAACGCCAGGAAGATGACGAGGTACCAGGCGAAGAGCGTCGACTGGTGCCCGACGAGGAACTCGACGGATTCGGCCGGGGTGGGGTCGCTGTCGGTGTAGTCGCTCAGACTGGTGACGAGCAGGACGATGCCGAAGATGAACGTCGCCGCGGCGACGAGGGCGCCGATCGCACCCGCTCGAGACGAGCTGGGGTGCTGGCTCGTCGGGTGTTCGGTGGAGGTGGTGGTGATGGTCATGGTTGCCTTTCAGTTGGATTGGGTTGTTGTTGGGAGCGTTGGGCTCACGTCGGTGAGGCTGACGATCTCGATGGCGAGCGAGGTGAGGTGGGTGACGACGCCGTGCAGATGGGCGGCATCACGGATCGGCCCGATCAGTCGGGTCGTTCCGGCGTCGGTCGCCTCGATCGTGAAGTCGTCCCGGAACGCGCCCAGCATTCGGGTGCTGGCGTTGCCCCGAATGACGACTTCGTAGGTGGCTGGTTCGTTCATGACACCACTGTCCTCCCAATCGAGTGACGGGTCTTCCCTCGTCACCGGATCTCACCCGGGTGAGATCCGCCCGGGCAGCTGGCCGAGACGGCGCAATAGGGTGACGTCGTGGACGCCACCGGCGACAGCGACCTCGTCGTGACGAAGCTCTCTGCGCCGACGTTGCCGGCGCAGCTCGTGGACCGGCCGCGACTCCACACCGAGTTGGATGCCGCAGTCGCCGACCCAATGGTTCGAGTGGTGCTCGTCAGTGCGCCGGCAGGCTCTGGAAAGTCGACGCTGGTCGCCGGTTGGCAAGCCGGGAGAGATGACTGTGCCTGGCTGCAGGCCGATGTTGCCGACCGGGACCCGGCCCGATTCTGGGCGCACGTGATCGGTGCCCTCGCCGGCCTCGTACCCGACATCGCCGAGACGGCCGGTCCAGCCGCGCCTTCGGCAGCCGGCGACGCAGGTCCGCTGCTGGAGCGACTCGTGAACACGCTGGCCAGCGGAGTCCCGGTGACCTTGGTGATCGACGACTATCACCTGGTCGCGAGTCCGGCGGTCGACGACGCGATGGAGGCGCTGATCGAGCTGGCGCCGCCGACGTTCACGTTGATGCTGCTGACCCGACTCGACCCGTCGATTCGACTGTCGCGGCTTCGGGTTCGATCGCAGCTCGTGGAGGTTCGTGCCGACTCGCTGAGCTTCGCGCCGGCCGAAGCGCAACAGCTCCTTCGCGACGCTGACCCCGACGTCACGGTGGACCACGCCGATGCGCTGTGCGAACGCACCGAGGGGTGGGCCGCCGGTCTCGTTCTCGCTGGCCTGTCGCTTCGAGTCAGCGACGACCACGACGCGTTCGTTCAGCAGTTCCAGGGCGACGACCGTCTCGTGGTCGACTACCTCACCGACGAATACCTGTCGCAGGTCGACGAAGCCGACCGCACGCGCATGACGCGCACATCGATTCTCGACCGGATGTGCGGACCGCTGATCGATGCGGTCTGCGGCACGAGCGACGGCGCCCGGTGGTTGACCGAGACGGCAGCGACCAATCAGTTGCTGATCAGTCTCGACCGCAACGGCACCTGGTTTCGCTACCACCACCTTCTGGCCGATGTGCTTCGCCTCGACGCCGACCAGACGTCGGCCGACCTGACCGATGCGCACCGGCAGGCTGCGCAGTGGCATCACGACGCCGGGAATGCCCACGATGCGGTCGAGCACTACCTCGCAGCCGATGAATTGACCGCGGCGGCGGACCTCATCTATGACGAGGCGACCGAGTTGATGAACCGCGGCCAGCTTCGCACCGTTGCCGACCAGGTCGCTCGACTCGGGGCGCTCGCCGACGAACACGCCGGAGCGCTCGTGGTCCAGGGATGGATCGCGCTGTTCACCGGGCGATACCCCGAGGCGCACCGCTGCGTGGAACGGGCCCGCGCCCTGAACCCCAACAGCGATGAAGCCGGTCTCAACACTGCGCTTGCGGTCATGACCAACCTGGCGACCGGCAACGTCGCTGCTGCGCTCAGCGAAGCCGATGCCGCCGGTGAGCCGTTCGAATCGACCCAGGCCATGACCCTCGGTGGCGTACGCGTCTGGGCCGGCGACTTCGACGGCGCTCGCCCGTTCCTCGAACAGGCCGAACGGATGGCACCCGATGAGGGACACCTCTACGTCCAGGCCGCAGCGCCCGTCTTCTCCGCGATCGCCCACATCGAACGCAACGACACGGCGGCGGCGCACGCCGACGCCACCCGCGCCATCGAACTCGCCGCTCGACTCGGTGTCGGCGACATCGCTCAGATCGCACTCGCTCACAGCATCGTCGCCCGCAACACCGAAGGGTCCGAGGAGGCGGTCGCGGCTGCGACACGAAGCGTCGAACTCGTCCGCCGATCGCACGAACCACTCATGCGCGCCTACGTGTTCGCCAGCGGCGGCGACGTGCTCAGCCACCACGGGCACACCGACGGCCCCGCGCTCATCGCCGACGCGAGACGCATCATCGACGGCTGCCCAGATCCGGGCATCGCCGGCCGACACCTCGCCCGAGTCGAAGCCCGCCACCAGCTGAGCGCACCGCCACCCGAAACCCTGGAGCTCATCGAGGACCTGACCGACCGCGAACTCGCCGTCCTGCGCTACCTCCCGTCCCCGATGTCGCAGCGCGAGATCGCGAACGAGCTCTATGTCTCGCTCAACACCGTGAAGACCCACTGCAAGGCGATCTACCGCAAGCTCGGCACCGGCGATCGCAAGGCCGCCGTCCAAGCCGCCCGCGACGTCGGTCTCCTGTAGGTGTGCAGGGTCGGCAAGCGCACTTCGCCGCTGCAGAGTCGACGGCGATCACCCTCCGCTCGTGAGGATCCCCGAGTCGTACGCACGGGCCACCGCCGCCGCCCGATCGGCGACACCGAGCTTGTCGTAGACGTGAAGGAGGTGCGTCTTCACCGTGGCCTG
>JBCBDK010000027.1:0-15057 GCA_038529675.1 Actinomycetota bacterium | reverse complement strand
GAGCCCGAGATAGTCCCGAACCGCGACGATGCCCGATCGGTCGGTCACCGGGCCGTGGCCGGGGACGACGGTGTCGACCTGCATGGTGAGCATCAGGTCGCAGGCCGCGATCCAGTTCGACAGCGGTCCGGCCCACACGATCGGCGCGCCGCCGATGAACAGGATGTCGCCCGCGTAGACGGTGGCCGCATCGGGGACGTGGACGATGACGTCGCCCGCGGTGTGCGCGGGCCCGACCTCGATCAGCTCCACGCTCCGGCCACCGACGTCGAGATCGAGGCGCTGCTCGAAGGTCCGCGTCGGTAACGAGAGCTCGATCCCGTCGAACTCGAATTCGCCGAAGAACGAGCGGAACAGGTCGCCGACCTCGCCGGGTGCTGAGTTCAGTGCCGCGAGCATCGACGGCGGCACCTCGGGCATCTCGGCGGCAGCGGCGGCCGACGCGATGATCTCCGACGGCGCACACCGGTCGACGACCTCCGCGTTGCCGTAGCAGTGGTCGCCGTTGGCGTGGGTGTTGACCAGCCGGCCGATCGGGGCGACGTCGGTGAGCGGCTCCATCGCGTCCAGCATCGACGCGGTCAGACGGAGGTCGAACAGCGTGTCGACCAGCAGCGATGCGCCGTCGCCGACGATCAGCCCGGCGTTGCTCCACCCCCACCCGCCGTCGGGCTGGAGGTACGCATGGCAGCCGTCGGCGACCTCGGTCATGCCGTGCTCGAAGTCGGTCATCGATACATCCTCCCACGCAGCCATCGCTCGACGAGCCGCTCCGCCTGCACGATCGTCGGCAGGTGCGTGCCGGTCCGCGGCACACGAGGGAACGCAGCGGCGTCGGCGACATACACGCTCGGTGCGCCGAGCACGCGGCCGTCGCCGTCGAGCGTTCGTCCGATCCCGCACGATGCGGCGGCGTGGGCGTGCGCACCCGGCGATCGCCGAATCCACTCGTCACAGGCATCGTCGTCGGCCAGCGACACGGGCGAGGTGCCCGAGTCGTCGATCGAGACCGAGGCGACGATCTCGGCGACGGGCGACGTCTCGAGCAGCCGAAGTGCCGCTCGGACCCCGTGACGCATCGCGACCAGGTCGCTCGAATCGTCGTACGAGCGGAACCGGACGTCGGGAGTGTCGTTCGGGTCGTCCGAGCGCAGCCCAACCGTCCCCGCCGCCCCGTTCGGACGCATGAGCGCCACGAGCAGCGCCGCATCCAGACCACGAGGGTCGCCGAGATGGTCGAGCGGCACGAGTTGGACGCGATCCAGCGCAACGAGCGACGACGTGACGACCTCGGTCGGGTGATGCCGTGATCGGAGGGAGACATGGAGGCTGATCGACGGGTGATCCTGCAGGTGTTCGCCGACACGGCGCCCGAGGTGCGAACGGAGCAGGATCGCCGGCGTGTGCAGCGCACCCGCCGTCAGGACGACCGCCGCCGCCCGGTACACCGCGCCATCCGCTGCCACGACCGACGTCTCGTCACTGGTGGTTCGGAGCCGATCGACCAGGACACCCCCGAGCACGGTGAGTCCGCGTCGGCGATCGGGGTCGTCCAGAACGGGCTGGAGGTAGGCGCTCACGACATCGGCGCGCTGATCGCCACGGCGGGCCAGCATCGCCGACTCGGCGGATCCCGCCGCGACGAGCGCAGCGCTGAGGTCGCCGGCCTCGTCGGCCCGAGCCCGAGCCGTCTCGAGCAGGATCCGATCTGCCGCAGCGTCCACCTCGGCCCTGGCGCCGAGCGCCGGATCGCCGCGATCGACGTGGGCGAGCAGCCCGTTGACCATCGACGTTCCACCGAGCCCGCGGCCGGCCGGATACGGCCCGGGCGCGGACGACGACGTGCGGGCGGCCGTGAGTCCGGCCCACCAGCGATCGGTGAGCGTGCCGGTTCGAAGGTGATCGAGCGACCTCACGACGGCCGGTGTCGGGTCGTCGGTCGGGCCAGCCTCGAGCAGGAGCACGTCGTGACCGGCATCGACCAGGCGTCGGGCAACCACACAACCGGCCGTCCCCGATCCGACGATGGCCACCGGGCCGTCACCTGGTGCGGGAAAGGTCGACGAGGGCGGAGGGACCGTCATCGCCCGATGCCGAGTCCCCTCACTCCCCCGACGCGACGATCCGGTCGGACCGGTCGCCCGACGGTGCAGTGTGATCGCTTCGGGGGGTCGCTGCGGGCAGGTGAGCGAGGTGCGCGGCGTCGTTGTAGCGGGCGAGCCGCCAGCGACCGGAGTCGGCCTGTTGGAACTCGGTGATCGACGTGTTGAGCGTGTGGAGTTCGAACCCGCCGGTGACCGGCAGCTCGAGGAGCCTGCGGAACACGGCGTCCACGACGCCTCCGTGGCACGAGACGACCACGGTGCAGCCGCCGTGGTCGGCGAGCACCTGGTCGACCGCTCGGTGAACACGCTCGTGGAACTGGCGGGTGGTCTCGCCGCCGGGGAACAGCACCGCGTCGGGGTCACCGTTCCAGTCCGGCGTGCCGAAGCGGTCGACGTACGCCTCGAAGCTCATCCCGTCGATCTCCGGACCCGGATCGTGCTCACCCCATCCGGCGATGCGGGGGACATCGGCCACCTCGGCCAACGCGGGCCGGAGGATCTCGGCGGTCTCGATCGCCCTGGCGTACGTGCTGGAGAGCAACACGTCGGCACCGATGGGATCGGCCTCGAGACGTTCGCGGAGTGCGATCGCCTGGCGCCGACCGAGATCGCTCAACCCCGAGCACGACCGGTGCCCGCCGATCACGCGGTCGACGGTGACCTGCGACTCGCCGTGACGGACGAGTACGAGTCGCGTCGGTTGCTGGCCCTGTGTCGACACCTTCGGCAGGGTAGATCGCTGCGCTCGGGGCCCCACCATGCAGCTCGGTGAGATGCGGCGACGCCACGTCGCACCCTCGGCGAACCGGCCCCCGCACTCAAGAACCGATCCGGACACACCGATGACACAGAGGTATGACTGATCTGCTGGACGCGACGAGTTCGACGGCCACGACGCCCGGCGACGTGCCGCCGTCGCCCTTCGCGGCGCCAACCGGTGCGCCCGTGGCGCTCGCCGCCGACGTCCCGGCGCCCATCGCTCCGGTTCCAGCGGCTCCTGTTCCTCAGCCCGCCCCGGCGCCGGCGATCGCGCTGGCCGACCCGGCCACGCCGTTCACTCCGGTGACCGCCCCGATCGCCGACGTCCATGCCGCCGGTGCGCCGATCGTGGCAGGCGAGGCGGCCGTCACCTCAACGCCCACGCCGGAACCAGCACCCGCGATCCCGGCCGTCGAGGCGGCCGTCGCCGCAACGCCCACGCCGGAACCAGCACCCGCGATCCCGGCCGTCGAGGCGCCCGCCGTCCCGGCGATGTCGCTGCCGAGCCACCAGCCCCGCCAAGACCAGAACCGCCCACTGCCCGGCACACTGCCGATCGACCTCGAGGCGCTGCAGGCCCCACCCAAGCGCCGACGTCAGCCCATGGCCGCCGTCCGGCGCCTCATCAAGACGGTCATCTGGCTCGCTGTGCTCGGCGGGCTCGGCTACGCCGGCTACGTCTACGGCCCCGAGCTGTACGAGCGCTACGTCGGCGACGGCGAACCTGAAGCATCCGCGACGCCGTCGATCGCCGACGAGCCGCCCGCACCGCTCGCCTTCCCGGCCGCCACGTTCGCTCCCAGCGTCGCCGCAGCGACCATTCAAGTGGTCGGCACCGGCCCGGACGGCGTGGTCGAGTACGAGGTCACGACCGACTTCACGTCTGCGGTCTCGCAGACCCTCATCCGCCGTGGCGACGCGGCGGACCTCGAGGTCATCGCGCTGGGCGACGAGGCGTTGATCCGCCGCACCGACGACACCACGTGGTACCGCACGACCCGTGGCAGCTTCCCGCTCGACGGCCAACTCGCCCGCGAGGACTGGGTGCGCTTCGTCGACGAACTGTTCCCGACCGAGGTCCGGGGCGAGGCGACCATCGATGGCGCCACCCTCAGCGCAGTCGCCGGTACGCCGACCCGCCACCTCGTGGTCTCCGTACCCCGGCAACGGATCGCACCGCCGCCCAGTATTCCGTCCCTGCGCGACCAGCTCAGCGAGCCGGTGGACCCGACGGTCGACGATCCGACGCTGGGTGATCCCGCACTGGCTCCGGTGACCGACCCGGCCGCGACCCCGGTGCCGGTCGAATCCGCACCACCTGCCGCGACCGAGCCGACCCCGACCGATGCAGCCGACCCGGCCGTTCCAGCCGCGCCGGTCACCGACTCGACCGCTCCGGCGACCGACCCTGTCGCACCGACGTCCGACGCGCCGCCGACGCCAGCAGCACCCGCTGCTCCGACCGTCGAGATGGCGACGGTCGAGGTGTGGATCGACGATGCCGGCGTGGTTCGCCAGGCGATCGGCGCCGACGTGTTCGGCGTCGACCGGCTGACGGTCACCCAGACGATGCCCGAGCCGTGGGCGCCGATCCTCCCGGCCCCCGAGTCGATCCGCCCGCTCGACGCCGAAGCCGTCGTCCTGCTCGGCCTCTGACAACACCAACCCGCAGCCCGAAATCGGGTCACGCTGTGCCGAGCTGCGCGCCGTCCGCGACGGCTGTGTGACAATTCGTCCAAATACTGGCGGGTGCGAACCGCCCTCCGTATGGTCGCGCCGGTGTCAGAACGGCATCGCCTGACGATCAGATCGGTCGACACCGATCCCCGAGCACGCCAGCTGGTCGCCGGAGCAGAGGTCCTGGGTCTTCCCGAAGTCGATCGCGTCCAGGTCGCCGACGTCGTGCACCTCGACGGGGATCTCTCGTCGGACGAACTGCAGCTGCTGCATCGCGTCCTCGTCGACCCGCTCCTGCAGACCGGTTCGTGGGACGCGCCAGCAGGACGAGCGGTCGAGATCGCGCTGCTCCCCGGCGTGACCGACCCCGGCGCGGACGCCGTCCACCACGCCGCCGACCAACTCGACCTGACCGTCGACTTCGCTGCAACCGGGCTGCGTATCGAGTTCGACGACGCGATCGGCGACGCGGACATCGACACGATCGTGACCAGGCTCGTCGCCAACCCGATCATCGAGCGATGGGCCCACGGCGTGATCGAGCCCCAACCGCCCGGCACCGATGCCGCCCCGACCGCGGCGTCGACCGTGGCGATCCGTGGCCTCGACGACGATGCGCTCGCCGCCGTCGACGCCGAACGATCCCTCTCGCTCGACCCCGAGGAGCTGCGCGCCGTCCGCGACCACTTCGAGGCATCGGGACGCGAGCCGACCGACGCCGAGCTCGAGACATTGGCCCAGACGTGGAGCGAGCACTGCGCCCACAAGACGTTCCGTGCCGTGATCACCGCGGACGGCGACGACGGGACGATGGAGCGGATCCCGCTCCTCACCCAGCTCCGCCACTGCACCGACGAGATCGACGCCCCCTTCGTGCGTTCGGCGTTCGTCGGCAACGCCGGCGTCGTCGAGTTCGCCAAGGGCACGACGATCGCGATCAAGGCGGAGACCCACAACCACCCGTCGGCGGTCGAGCCGTTCGGCGGTGCCAACACCGGCGTCGGCGGCGTGATCCGCGACGTACTCGGCATCGCGCACCGACCGATCGCCGTCACCGACGTTCTGTGCTTCGGCCCGGCCGACCTCCCGATGACCGAACTGCCCGAGGGTGCGCTCCACCCTCGGCGGATCCGCGACGGCGTGGTCGACGGCGTCGCCGACTACGGCAACAAGATCGGGCTCCCCACGGTGGCGGGAGCGATCCTGTACGACCGGGCCTACACGACGAACCCACTCGTGTTCGCCGGCTGTGTCGGCACGGCGCCGAGTCGGGCGCTCCACGACGGACCCAACGTGGGCGACCGGGTGCTCGTGTTGGGCGGTGCCACCGGTCGCGACGGAATCCGCGGTGCGACGTTCTCGTCGGCCACGATGAACGCGACGACCGGTGAGGTGGCGGGCGCAAGCGTCCAGATCGGCGACCCGATCGTCGAGAAGTTGCTGATCGATGCACTCGTCGGCGCCGAGGACCTCTACTCCGCGATCACCGACTGCGGTGCGGGTGGCCTCTCGTCCGCGATCGGCGAGATGGCCGAAGGTGTCGGCGCCGATGTCGATCTCGCCGCGGTACCACGCAAGTACCCCGGCCTCGAGCCGTGGGAGGTCTGGTTGTCCGAAGCGCAGGAGCGCATGGTGATCGCGGTCGCACCGCGCAACGTGAGCGCGATCCAGCAGCGCTGCGACCGGGTGGGCGTCGACTGCGCCGACGTCGGTGTCTTCACCGGTGACGGCCGGCTGCTCGTACGCCTCGGCGACGAACGCATCGTCGACCTCGATCTCGAGTTCCTCCACGACGGCCGACCACAACGGCACCTGCCCGCCGAGATGCCCCAGCCGAACCGGTCCGAGCCGATCGGGCGGACCGTCGATGATCCGATCGCGACGCTCCACGCCCTGCTCCGTCACCCGAACATCGCGTCGAAGGCAGCCACGATTCACCGGTACGACCACGAGATCCGTGGTACCACCGTCGTCCGTCCGCTCGTCGGTGCCGCGGGCGACGGCCCCGCCGACGGCGTCGTGCTCGCCGAACCGCTCGACCAGCACGGAATCGCCATCGGCATCGGCGTCAACCCCTGGTACGGCCTCCACGACCCCGAGGCGATGGCATTCGCCGCGGTCGACGAGGCGATGCGCAACGTCGTGGCCGTCGGAGGCGACCCCGACGCGGTGGCACTGCTCGACAACTTCTCGTGGGGCGACCCCCGGCGACCGTCGACGCTCGGCGAGCTCGTCGCCGCGGTCGACGGCTGCTGTGCGGCGGCCTTCACGTTCAACGCACCGTTCGTGTCCGGCAAGGACTCGTTGAACAACGAGTACGTGGGCGGCGACGGCGAGCGGCACGCGGTGCCGCCGACACTGGTGATCACAGCGGTCGCCCACGTGCCCGACATCGATCGCTGCGTCACGCCCGATCTCGTCGAGCCCGGCAACGTCCTGATGGTCGTCGGGCAGACCTCGGTCGAGTTCGCCGGGTCCCACCTGGACCTGGTGCACGGTGCGCCCGACGACCCGGGCGTCGCTCCGGCCCCGGACCCGGACGCGGCCGGCCGATATCGACGGTTGCACGAGGCGATCCAGGCCGGGCTGATCGTCTCGTGCCACGACGTGTCCGAAGGCGGCCTCGCCGTCGCGATCGCCGAGATGTGCATCGCCGGTCGACTGGGCGCGACCATCGAGTCGCTCCCCCACGCCGACCAGGCGGTCGCGTTGTTCGCCGAATCGTGCGGGCGACTCGTCGTCGAGGTCGAAGAACGGAGCGTTCCGGCACTGCAGCGGATTCTCTCCGACGCGGCGACCCGGCTCGGTGTGGTCAACGATCACGGAACGCTGGAGCTGCCCGACCTCGACCCGGTGCCGATCGGCGACCTGGCCGACTCGTTCGACCGACGCGACGGTCTCGGCGCGATCGGCGGCGTCGCGTGAGCCGCGTGCCCGCACTCGTCGTCGCCGGACCGGGCACGAACCGCGACGCCGATGTGTCGCTCGCACTCGACCTCGCTGGTGCCGATGCGAAGATCGTCCTCGCACGAGAGCTCGTCGACCGTCCGCGACTGCTCGAAAACGCCCGACTGCTCGTCGTCGCCGGCGGGTTCAGCTACGCCGACTCACTCGGTGCCGGGCGCATGCTCGCACTCGATCTGACCGTCGGGCTCGGCGATCGACTCCGCGGTTTCGTCGATGCTGGGCGGCCGGTGATCGGAATCTGCAACGGTTTCCAGGTCCTCACTCGCACCCGTCTCCTGCCCGGCGCACTCGGCCACAACGCGCAGGGTGCGTTCGACTGCCGGTGGGTGGTACTCGAACGTGCCGCCCGATCGAACAGCGTCTGGACGAAGGGCATCGACGACACGATCCACTGCCCGATCGCACACGGCGAGGGACGGTACGTACATCCGGACCCGAAGTCGCTCGACGCCGCCGGCCAGGTCGCGCTGCGCTATCGGAGCACCAACCCGAACGGTTCGGTCAGCGACATCGCGGGCGTCAGTGATCCGAGTGGCGTGGTACTCGGGCTGATGCCCCACCCGGAGAACCACGTGCTCGCCCGCCAGCACCCGCACCATCGGCGCGGCGGTGGGGGCCCGATGCACCTCGGCCTGCGCCTCTTCGAGAACGGCGTCGCCCATGCCAAGCAGCTCTGAGCGACGTACTGGTGAGTGGCACGGCAATGAGTGACGATCCTGCTCCGTCGCCACTCGTCGACATCGACCTACACCTCCCCGATCCACGAGTCGGCAAGGTGCGCGTCTCGTACGCCTGGGGCGATCGAGCGCGCTTGTTCGTCACGACCGACCGCTTGTCGGCCTTCGACCACATCATCGCCGGGGTGCCGTGGAAGGGCCAGGTGCTGAACGAGCTCGCCGCCTGGTGGTTCGATCAGACGAGCGACGTCGTCGCCAACCACCTCGTATCGGTGCCCGATCCGAATGTCACGATCGCCCGAGCGGCGACACCGCTGCCGGTCGAGGTGGTCGTGCGAGGCCACATCACCGGCGTCACCGACACCGCGTTGTGGACCGCCTACGAACGCGGCGAGCGGACGATCTACGGCCACGAACTGCCCGACGGCCTGGCCAAGAACGAGCCGTTGCCCGAACCGCTGATCACGCCGACGACGAAGGGCGACGCCGGCGCACACGACGTCCCGATCACCTGCGACCAGGTCGTCGAGGACGGCCTGGTCGAGGCGGCGACGTGGGAGCGAGTGCAGGCCGCCGCGCTCGGGCTGTTCGAACGCGGCGTCGAGGTCGGGTGCCAGGCCGGCCTGATCTTGGCCGACACGAAGTACGAGTTCGGGCTCACCGACGACGGTGAGCTGCTGCTCATCGACGAGATGCACACGCCCGACTCGTCGCGCTGGTGGGTGGCGGACTCCTACGAGGAACGGATGCATCGCGGGGCTGAACCCGAGAGCCTCGACAAGGAGGTCGTGCGCCGTGCGCTTCGCGACGCCGGCTATGACGGCCACGGCGACCCCCCGGAACTGCCCGGGCCGGTCTGGGCGGCGACCACGGCGCGCTACGTTGATGCCTACGAGCGAATCACGGGCCTGTCATTCGTCCCGGCCGAGTACCCAGCCGGGCCGAGGATCGAGGCGGCGATGAGCCGACTTGGAGCACCATGACCGAGCAACCCCCCAACGACACACCGGTCCGAGTCCGGCCTCCGAGCACCACACTCGACATCGCTCACGACGACGTAGCGCACGACGAGTGTGGCGTCTTGGGCATGTCGACGCCGCACGGCGACGGGGTCGCCCAGCTGAGCTTCTTCGGGCTGTTCGCACTGCAGCACCGCGGCCAGGAGGCGGCGGGTATCGCGGTCAGCGACGGCCGGCGAGCCCGGATGCACAAGGAGGCCGGTCTGGTCGCCAACGTCTTCAACGCGGAGGCACTCGCCCCGCTCACCGGGTACCACGCCATCGGCCACACCCGGTACTCGACCACCGGCTCCAACGCCGACCGCAACATTCAGCCGTTCCTCGTCGAGACGATGCACGGCCCCCTCGCAGTCGCCCACAACGGCAATCTCACCAACGCGTCGGCGTTGCGCGACGAGTTGTTGAGTCGCGGGTTCGGCCTCACCGCCACCTCCGACACCGAAGTGCTGGCGCTGATGTTGGCTGCGGCCGGCGGACGCACGTGGCAGGAGCGCCTCGAGCGCACACTGCCCGCCTGGAAGGGTGCGTTCTCCCTCGTCGTGCTCACTTCCGACCAGGTGATCGCGGTACGTGACCCGTGGGGGTTCCGCCCGCTGTCGGTCGGCCGCATGCCGAACGGCGGGTACGCCGTGGCGTCCGAGACCTGCGCGCTGAGCACCCTCGGGTGCGTCGAGATCGACGAGGTCGGCCCAGGCGAGATGGTCACGCTGCGAGGCGCCGAGATCGAACGTCAGCAGGTGCTCGCTCCGCAGCCGCAGCAGGCCCGCTGCACCTTCGAGTTCGTCTACTTCTCCCGCCCCGACTCGGTGTGGGACGGCCACAGCGTCCACCACGTTCGTCAGCGGCTCGGCAGCGAGCTGGCCACGGAGTCGTTCGCCGATCCGGAGTTCGAGGCCGACGTCGTGATCCCCGTCCCCGACTCGTCGATTCCCGCCGCCATCGGCTTCGCCGGCGAGTCCGGGCTGCCGTTCAACGACGGGCTCATCAAGAACCGCTACATCGGCCGCACGTTCATCGAGCCGACGCAAGACATCCGCGAGCGGGGCGTGGCGCTCAAGTTCAACGCCCTGTCCGAGAACCTCGCCGGCAAGCGGGTCGTCATGATCGACGACTCGCTCGTCCGGGGAACCACCGCCGGGCCGTTGGTGAAGCTCGTGCGCGACGCGGGTGCGGCCGAGGTCCACCTCCGCATCACGTGCCCGCCGATCACCCATGCCTGCCACTTCGGTGTCGACATGGGTCACGACGGAGACCTGATCGCGTCGTCGAAGACCGTGGAGGAGATGCGCGAGCACATCGGCGCCGACTCGCTCGCGTTCTTGTCGCTCGACGGGATGATGCGTGCGGTCGCCGACGTACCCGCCAGCGCCGACGACGGCTACTGCAACGCCTGCTTCACCGGTGACTATCCGATCGCCGTCGGCGACGCCCAGGCCAAGCTCGCCTTCGAGGGTGTGCTCTCCTGACGATGCCGACGCCGTGCACGATGGTCTCGACGGCGCCACGTCGCGCAGACTCGGGGCGACGCCGATGAGGGTCCTCGTGGTCGGTGGCGGTGGCCGCGAGCAGGCGATCGCGTGGGCGTGCGGGCGCCACGGACACGACGTTCGGCTCGCACCAGCGCTGGACGACGCGTCGATCGACGACACCGATCTCGTCATTCCGGGGCCCGAGCAGCTGCTCGTCGACGGGATCGCCGACGAGTGTGCTCGCCGCGGGCTCCCCTGCTTCGGGCCGACCGCCGACCTCGCCCGGCTGGAGGCGTCGAAGTCGTGGGCGCGTGAGATCGCCACCGAGCTCGGCATCCCGGGTCCTCGCTGGGCGCGGTTCGAGGGCGCCGGCGCCACCGCCGAAGCGACGGCGTGGTGGCAGGAGCTCGACGCTCCGGTGGTCGTCAAGCTCGACGGACTCGCTGCCGGCAAGGGCGTCGCCGTCCCGGCGACCCGCGCCGAGACCGAGCGTGCGATCGTCGATGCCGGCGACGGTCCGTTCGTTCTCGAGGAACGCCTCACCGGCCCGGAGTGTTCGCTGCTCGCCCTGTGTGACGGCACGACCGTCGTCGCACTCCCGCTCGCCCAGGATCACAAGCGGATCGGCGAAGGCGACACCGGCCCGAACACCGGCGGGATGGGCACCTACGCCCCTGCGCCCGTTCCGCACACACCGGCCGAGCTCGCCGAGCAGTTCGTGCAACCGGTGCTCGACCACTTCCGCACCGCGGGCACACCGTACGTCGGGGTCGTCTTCGCCGGGCTGATGATCACCGCCGACGGGCCGCGTCTGATCGAGTACAACGTGCGCTTCGGCGACCCGGAGACCCAGTCGGTGTTGCCGCTGATGGAGTCCGATCTCGCCGAGCTCGCATTCGCGGCGACCGAAGGCCGGTTGGCCGAGTCGACCGTCACGATCAGCAACGATTCGGCGGTCACCGTCGTCGCCGCGTCGCCCGGCTATCCGAGCACCCCGACCACGGGGGCGATGATCATCGACGCCGGCGTCGATGATCAGACCGAGTGGACGACCCATCGCTTCGATGCCGGCGTCGCCGCCGACGGCACGACCGGCGGCGGTCGGGTGCTCGCTGTGACCGGCGTCGGGAGGGACCTCGACGAGGCCCGCACCCTCGCCTACCGACGGATGGCGGCCATCTCGTTCCCTGGCATGCAGGTGCGACGCGACATCGGCTGGCGTGCACCGGGTGCCGTGCTGTCGTCCTACGCGGCCGCCGGTGTCGACATCGACGAGGGGACCCGCGCCGTCGATCAGATGAGGGCAGCGGTCGAGTCGACCCACGACGTCGGGTCGGGCCGAGGTGTACTGCAGGGTGTCGGCGGTTTCGGCGGTGTGTTCTCCGGTGCGGCCGTGAAGGAGCTGGACGATCCGGTGCTCGTCGCGTCGACCGACGGCGTGGGCACCAAGGTCGAGCTGGCCGCCCGGCTCGGGATGGTGCGCGGCGTCGGCGCCGACATCGTCAACCATTGCATCGGCGACGTGCTCGTTCAGAACGCACGGCCGCTGTTCTTCCTCGACTACATCGCCGCGAGCGTGCTCGACGCCGACATGGTCGCCGAGGTCGTCACCGGGATGGCCGAGGCGTGCCGGGTGGCGAACTGCGCGGTGCTCGGCGGCGAGACCGCCGAGATGCCCGGCGTATATCAACCGGGCGCGTTCGACATCGCCGGCACGCTCGTCGGCGTGGCCGACCGGGCGGCGCTCCTCCCCCGCGCCGATGTGGCCACCGGCGACGTCGTGATCGGTGTCGCATCGTCGGGGCCGCACACCAACGGCTACTCGCTGTTACGCAAGCTGTTCGCGTGGATCCCGATGGACGCCATGCCCGGCGGCCTCGATCGCCCGCTCGGTGAAGCGCTGCTCGAGCCGCACCGGAACTACCTCGACCCGCTGCGAACGGCGCTCGAAGGCGGCCGCGTGAAGGCGCTCGCCCAGATCACGGGCGGCGGACTCCCCGAGAACCTGCCCCGTGTCCTCCCCGACGACGTGTCGGCCGAGATCGAGCTGGGGTCGTGGCCCGTCCCACCCCTGTTCCGGCTCGTCGAAGAGCTGACGCCGTCGATGTCGATCGAGGAGCGCTATCGCACGCTGAACATGGGCATCGGCATGACCGTCGTGTGCGCGCCCGACGACGTCGACGATGTCCAGGCGTCCATCCCCGAGCCCACCTGGGTCATCGGCCGCCTCGTCGACGGGAACCGCACGGTCACCCTCCACTGAGGATCGCCTGCGCCGTCGGCACCAGCACTGCGAGCACGAACGGTGGCGCCACGAGCGCGTGGCGAGCTGACGCGGCTCGTCGTCCCGCCCCAGCCCGCTCGCGATCTGAACGATTTGTTCAGCGCCCACCGCGGCACAACGGCGGTCTTCTATCGTCGACGCATGGAGCCCTCCCCGATCCGGCACCCTCGGCTGGTCGTGCTGGTGTCGGGCTCAGGATCGAACCTCCAGGCGCTGCTGGACGCCACCGCCGACGGGCGTCTGCCCGCTGGTGTCGTGGCCGTCGTGTCGAACCAGGCCGACGCACTCGGGCTCGAACGCGCCGCCGACGCCGGTGTTGACGCCGCTGTGCTCGAATGCGATGCCGGTCGTGAACGGGCCGACTACGACGCCGAACTCGCAGAACTCGTCGCGTCGTACGAACCCGACTGGATCGTGCTCGCCGGCTGGATGCGGCTGCTGTCGATGAGCTTTCTCGGCCGGTTCCCAGCCCGTGTGGTGAACCTGCATCCGGCGCTGCCGGGTGAACTTCCCGGCACCCGTGCGATCGAGCGAGCGTGGGACGAAGCGCTCGCCGGCACACGAACCGAGTCCGGCGTCATGGTCCACCTCGTCCCCGACGAAGGGGTCGACGACGGGCCGGTGCTCGCTACCGCCACCGTGCCGATCGACACGTCGGCCGGGTTCGATCGGTTCGCCGCCGCCGTGCACTGCGCCGAGCACGATCTCCTCGTCCGCACGGTCGCCGACCTGTGCGGAGAAGGCACACCGATTGACCGCACACCGACCGACGGCCGCACATCCAGTGACGATCTCACACCGATACGTTGACCAGCGCTCGACGACACGCCCGCACCGACCAGACGGAGTTCTCATGACCCACGCCGATCAACCCAGCGTCAACGACGACCTGTTCGATCGTTTCGAGGCGCTCACCTTCGACGACGTGGTGGTCGTCCCCGGCTACTCCGAGACATTGCCGGACGCCGTCGACACCACGGCGACGTTCGCCGCCGACATCGAGTTGGCCGTCCCCCTCGTCTCGGCGGCGATGGACAAGGTGACCGAGGCCCGCATGGCGATCGCCATGGCCCGCCACGGCGGTATCGGCGTGATCCACCGCAACATGTCGATCGAGCAGCAGGCCGCCGAGGTACAAAAGGTCAAACGCTCGCAGTCAGGGATGATCTCCGACCCGGTCACCCTCCCGCCGACCGCCTCGCTCGACGAAGCCGAAGCGCTGATGCACAAGTTCAAGTTCTCGGGCGTGCCGATCACCGACGACGAGGGCCACCTGCTCGGCATCCTCACCAACCGCGACATCCGCTTCTGTGAGGGCTCCGACTTCCAGCGGCCGGTCACCGAGTTCATGACCCCGGCGCCGCTCGTGACCGCACCGGTGGGCACGTCGCTCGACGAGGCGAAGGCGATCATCCAGGAGCATCGGATCGAGAAGTTGCCGTTGGTCGACGGCGTCGGCTGCCTCGCCGGGCTGATCACGGTGAAGGACATCCAGAAGCGCCTCGACTACCCGAATGCCTCGCGTGACGGCAAGGGCCGGCTCCGGACCGCTGCAGCGGTCGGCGTCGGCGCCGACGTCGAGGAACGTGTCGCCGCACTGGTCGCGCAGGGCGTCGACGCGGTCTCGATCGACACGGCGCACGGTCATTCGGCCAATGTCGTCAAGGCGATCGAGCGGATCAAGGGGTCGTGGCCCGACCTGCCCGTCACCGCCGGCAACGTCGTCACCCCCGAGGGCGTCGAGGCGCTCTCCACGGCGGGGGCCGACGCGGTCAAGGTCGGTGTCGGGGCGGGCTCGATCTGCACGACCCGCGTGGTCTCGGGTGCGGGCATGCCACAGCTCTCGGCGATCTGGGCGACGACCCGCAAGGCCCGCCAGATCGGCGTGCCGATCGTGGCCGACGGTGGCATCACGTTCTCCGGCGACATCGTCAAGGCCGTCGTCGCCGGCGCCAGCACGGTGATGCTGGGCTCGCTCCTCGCCGGCACCGAGGAGTCGCCGGGCGACATGGAGCTGTTCGAGGGCCGCCGATACAAGAGTTACCGCGGCATGGGTTCGATGGGAGCGATGACGGGCGACTCGGCCGACCGCTACGCGAC
>JBCBDK010000026.1:0-15432 GCA_038529675.1 Actinomycetota bacterium | reverse complement strand
GCGCCGCTACGACGGCGTCGTCGTACGCCGTGACGGGCCTGGTCCAGCGATCCGAGATCTCGAGGTCGTCCTGCGACATCACTGCGTACGAGATGCCGTCGCGGTACTCGGTCGCGGCTGCGGGCAGCATCCGAGCGTCGCCGACGAGCAGCACGCGGTAGTCCGCATCGGCATCGACGGGAACGTCGGGGAGCCGCGCCTCGACGAGTCGCGTCAACGGGGTCGACGGTGCACTCCAGCGGCCGTCACCGATCGACACCAGGCCGGGCATCGCCCCGACGATGACGGCGGCACCAGCGAGCAACCCGATCGGCTGCCGCCACCCGAAGGAACCGCCGCGAACGTCGAGATCGAAGGCGGCGAGGGCCGCCGCCGCCGCGATCGCGATGCCGAAGGCGACCGGGACGAGCAGCACGCCCGCCTGCGGCATCCGCATCGGGAGGCCGCCTCGATCACCGAGGACGGCGAGAGCGCCGAACCCGACGACGAGCGACCCGGCCCGCACCGCCCAGGTGAGTCGCCAGGCGCGCGCCAGCAGCAACGCAGCGATCACCGGGATGTACAACGCCAAGCTCAACGCGATGATGTCGACCGGACCGATCTCGAACGACGCCACGGCGAACAGGCCACGGGCCGGGTCGCCGAACGGGCTCGCGCGAACGATGCCGTCCCAGGTCCACGTCGTGATCCACGGCAGGTGCAGGGCCGCGGCGACGGCGGCACCCGCGAGCGACACGACGACCTGGCGCAGTGCCGTCTTCCACGAGGCGAGGGCGAGGAGGGTCCCGATCGCCAGGAGCACTCCGATCACGATCGACAGCGGGAGCAGCACCGGCGTGAACGCCGTCCCGAGCGCCACGACGAGCGCGAGCTGCAGCGTTCGGCGGACACGCTCGCCCAGCGGTAGGTCGATCAGGCCGTCGCGCAGGTCGAGTTCGATCGTGCGCGGATCCGCAGTGCCGACGCCCACAGCGCGTCGGCCGGCGTGGATCATCCACGGGACAGCGGCGTACGCGACGAGGGTGTCGAGTGACCCGATCGCGAACGCGCCCGGCACGATCGGGTTGGCCGCGTAGACCACGAGTGCGGCGATGCGGGCACGTGTCGACGGGAAGACGGTGGCGGTCTTCCACACGCCGAGCATCCCGATCGCGACGAGGCCGACGACGAACAGCGTCTGGAGCAGCGCCATCCGGAACAGCGTGACGAACGAGAGCAGAGAGAGCAGGCCGAGGCCGGTCGGGTTGGCCGAGGAAGCCCCACCGCCCGACGGGTTCCAACCGCTCGCGTACGCGTTCCACATGGACTGCGGGCTCGATGGGAAGCGCAGGAACTCCCCCACCGCTGGAACGCCGGACTGGATCAGGCCGCGACTGCCGATGACCAGCGCTGCCAGCACCAACACCCATGCGACGATCGGGGCCGCGGTCGACTGGCGCCACCGGCGGACGTTGCGGTCGGCACCGACGAACGTGGCGGTCTGCCTGGACCGGAGGTACGACGACCAGCGTGCACTGCCGCGCTCCTGGAGTCCCAACACCTCGCGCTCGGGAACCTCTCGGATCGGCCGCACTTCGCGCCGTCGGCGGATGATCGCAGGGACGCGCGGGATCAAGCCCAGCACGGCTCGCAGCGAGGCGATGCCCTGGCGGACTCGACCGGTGAACACCGCGACGACGAGTTCACCGAGCGTCAGCAACACCAACTCGAGGAGCCGACCGGGGAGCCGGGCGGATCCGGTCAGCGTGGCCACGGCGCGAACCCGGTGGCGGGCGGCGATCGTCGCGTGGGCCAGATCGGGCCGTCGTTCGAACAGCCCGCCCCGGTGGCGCGCCCGTGCCGACGGTGCAACGACGACTCTGGCGCCCGAGTGGTGCATCCGCCAGCACAGCTCGACGTCGTCACCGTGGAAGTCGATCGCCGTGTCGAAGCCACCGAGCCGGCGGAACAGGTCGGCGCGGATGAGCAGGCACGCACTGGGCAGCACGAACACGTCGCGCACGCCGTCGTGTTGCTCCTGGTCGACCTCGTCCGTCTCGATCGGCTGATCGAGCGCCCCGAAGCGGTCGAGACCGAGCCCGACGCTGCGGAGTACGGACGGATCGGTCCAGTCGACGAGCTTGGGACCGACGGCGCCGGCGTTCGAGCGATACAACTCCTCGACCAGCAGCCGCAACATGTCGGCATCGGGCGCGACGTCGTCGTGGGAGATCAGGAAGAAGCCCTTGTCACCCTCGACGAGGCGCAACACCTCGTTGACCGCCGCCCCGAACCCAGGGTTGGCGTCGAGCGACCGGACGAACGACTGCGGCAGGCGTGCACGAATCCGAGCTTCGGTCTCGGCGCGCACCTCCTCGTCCGAACCCGTCAGCAGGAAGAGCATCCGAAGGCTCGGGTAGTCCTGCTCGCCGTAGGCGGCGAGCACCTCGTCGAACCAGGGACCCGGTTCGTGCACGACGACGATCGCGACGACCGGCGGCGCCTCTCGGGTCTCCTCTTCCACGATGAAGCGAGGCTAGTGGTGGGCTGCCGAACGAACGGGTCACCCGCGCGACGGGTACGATGCGGATCATGGCGGCCCAGCCGGCAATCGACCTGACCGACGTCGACCTGGTCCCAGCGTTCCGTCGTGCGAGCCACGTGACCAACGTGGCGGCCAAGCGCGCCTCGGGCCTCGCGACGAAGGTGGCGAAGGAGACGACCTACACGGCGGTCGGGCTCGGTCTGCTCACGTGGCAGCGACTCCAGGTTCGGCGTCGCGAGCTCGAACGCGCACTGCGCGACTGACGCCGCAGCGCCCCTCGCGTATGTCCGACCACGAAGCTGAACGCCGCCCGTCGATCCCGGTGCCGAGCGGGACGGTCCCGGTCGGCATCGCACTGTTGATCGCCGGCATCGCCACCTACGCGTTCTTCAAGGTCGGTGCGGTCGCCGTGGGGGGCGACGAACAGTTCCAGCCGATCGTGTCGATGTGGTTCGCGACGTTCGCGCTGGCACCGGGGTTCTTCCTCCCGCTCGAGCAGGAACTCGCGAGGGCTATCTCACATCGCCGGGCCGTCGGCCAGGGCGCAGCCCCGGTGGTCCGCAAGATCGTGCTGCTCGGCATCGGGCTCACGACCTCGATCGCCGTCATCGTGCTCGCCGTCTCACCGGCGATCGTCGACACGTTCTTCGACGGCGACTGGTTGATGGTCATCGCACTCGCTGCTGCGATCAGCGCGTACGCACCCGCGCACCTCGCACGCGGGGTCTGTTCTGGCAACGACCGCTTCCGCAGCTACGCGATCGTGATGGGGGCGGACGGCGTCGTCCGCATTCTCCTCTGCCTCGCACTTGCCGCGATCGGGGTGCAGCGCGCCGGCTACTACGGCTTGGCGATCGCCGCGGCACCGCTCTTCGCCCTCATCTGGGTCCGCCGCCAGGGAGCGCTCCGGAACGAGGAGGGCCCGCCGGCGAGCTGGGCCGAGGTGACGCCGAACCTGGGGTGGCTGCTGCTCGGCTCCGCCAGTGCCGCCGCATTGCTCAACGCCGGCCCGCTCGCAGCGACCGTGCTCGCATCCGAGTCCGAGCGTGAACTGGTCACGGAGTTCTCGTTCGGCGTGCTTCTGGCACGCGTTCCGCTGTTCCTGTTCCAGGCGGTGCAGGCTGCACTGCTCCCCCGGCTGTCGAGGCTCGCTGCGCGAGGCGACTTCGCGGAGTTCCGGCTCGGGCTCCGCCAGCTGTTGATCGCGGTCGCCGCGGTCGGCGCCGCCGGCACGATCGGCGCGTTCGTCCTCGGGCCGTGGGTGGTGGAACTGGTCTACGACGCGGAGCTCGGCGGCCGAACGATGGCTGCGCTCGCACTGGGCAGCGCCGCCTACATGATCGCCCTCGCGCTCGCTCAGGCGGTCATCGCGCTCCACGGGCACGCCCTGGTCGCGGCGGGCTGGATCGTCGCGGTCATGACCTTCGTGCTCACCACCTGGCTCTCGTCGGACGACCTGTTCCGCCGCGTCGAGATCGGCCTGCTCGCATCGTCGATCGCCGGGCTCACCTGCTTCGCGGCGGCGCTACGACGCCAGCTCCGGCGCGGCGAACACCCCGACCGCGGGTCGGTGATGGAAGCGATCACCGACCTGCCGTTCGAGAGCTGACCGCAGCACCCGGTTCGCGGTCAGGCCATGTTCGCTTTGGCGGCTTCGGCGGTGAGGTCGTGGGCGACCATCATCTTGACCAGGCCGGGGAAGTCGACCTCGGGATGCCAGCCGAGCCGTTCGCGGGCCTTGGTCGCGTCGCCGATCAACAGGTCGACCTCGGCGGGTCGGAAGAACTTCGGGTCCTGGCGGACGTAGCCGCGCCAGTCGTCGATGCCGACCTCGGCGAACGCCAACTCGACGAACTCCTCGATCGAGTGCGTCTCGCCGGTGGCGAGCACGTAGTCGCCGGGTTCGTCCTGCTGCAGCATCATCCACATGCCGCGGACGTAGTCGCCCGCGTAGCCCCAGTCCCGCTTGGAGTCGAGGTTGCCGAGCACGAGCTCGTGCTGCAGACCGAGCTTGATGCGCGCCGCCGCGTTGGTGACCTTGCGGGTGACGAACTCGATGCCACGACGCGGGCCCTCGTGATTGAACAAGATGCCGCTCGATGCGTGCAGCCCATACGACTCGCGATAGTTGACCACGATGTTGTGACCGAACACTTTCGCGCAGCCATACGGGCTGCGCGGGTGGAACGGTGTGAGCTCGGTCTGAGGTGTTTCGCGCACCTGCCCGAACATCTCCGACGACGACGCCTGATAGAAGCGGATCGGGTTGTTGTCGGTGCCGCCGACCATCCGGACGGCCTCGAGCATTCGCAGCACGCCGAGCCCGGTGATGTTCGCCGTCAGCTCCGCCTGCGAGAACGACAGCGCGACGAACGAGATCGCACCGAGGTTGTACACCTCGTCGGGCTGCACGGCCTGGAGCGCTGCGACGAGCGACGGCAGGTCGGCGAGGTCACCGGACACCAGCTCGATCCACGGCATCTCCTCCTGCACCCGGGCCGCCCGCGGATTGTTCTGGCCCTTCACCATCCCGTACACGTCATAGCCTTTGTCGTGGAGGAACTCGGCGAGATGCTGACCGTCCTGGCCCGTGATCCCGGTGATGAAGGCGCGCGGCATCGGGCGGAGTGTACGAGCGGCAACGTCCGACCGTCCGGCACCGACCACGCACGGACGGTCGACGCCGGGAGGCGGTGGCTATCGTTCGCGCGGTGCTGGAGGTGGCGATCGACGTGGGCCCGCTCCACGGCCACCGAACCGGCATCGGCAACGCCGTCGCGTGGTTCGTCGACGAACTCGACGCACGTGCCGACGATCTCGGCATCACCACCCTTCGCTACCTGACGTCGGCACGAGCGACCGTCGGCCCCGGTGAGCGCCGCCTGCCGATCCCAGCTGCGGCGGCACTACGACTCTGGTCGCGGGCTGCCCGCCCCCGGGTCGATCGCTGGCTCGGGAAGCCCGACCTGGTGCACGGCACCAACTACGTCGTGCCGCCGACACGAGCGCCTCGCATCGTCAGTGTCTACGACTGCTGGTTCCTCGACCACCCGGCGTCGGCGCATCCCGACGTCCGCCTGGCGAGCGGTGTCCTCCGTCGTGCACTCGCCGATGGCGCAACGGCGCTGGTGTCATCGGAGGCAACGGCCACGCGACTGCGCGAGCACGTTCCCGACGCGATCGTCGAGACCGTGCACCTCGGGCCGCCGCCCAAGCGTGACGCGCTGCGAACCGACGAGGTCGGCAGCACCGACACGAGCGACCTCGACGGTCTCGCCGCTCAGCTCGGGCACCGGCCGTTCATCCTCTCGTTGGGCACGATCGAACGCCGCAAGAACGTGCCGGTGCTGGTTCGGGCGTTCGGACGGCTCGCCGGCGAGCTCTCGGACGCGAAGCTCGTGCTCGCAGGGGCCGACGGTGACGACACTCGCGCCGTCACATCTGCACTCGATGCGCTGCCGCCAGCGGTCGCCGACCGGGTGATCCGGACGGGCCGAGTCGCCGAGACGACGAAGGACTGGCTGCTCGATCACGCCGCCGTCCTCGCCTATCCGTCGCTCGACGAAGGGTTCGGTTTCCCGCTGCTCGAGGCGCAACAGTTCGGGATCCCGATCGCGGCGAGCACCGCTGGGTCGATTCCCGAGGTCGCCGGCGCAGGTGCGCTGTACTCCGCACCATCCGATCACGATGCGCTCGCCGCGAACCTGTTCGGATTGCTCGACCCGGGAGCACGACGCGATGCCGTGGTCGACGCCGGGGCACGGAACCTCGATCGGTTCTCGTGGGCGACATGCGTCGAGCAGACGACCGACCTCTACCGCCGACTCGCAGGAGCCTGATCCGATGACCGACAGCAGCCCCGCCAACGTCGGCCCGAACGACGCGAACCCGGCAGTTCCAGGCCCGCCGATCGCCGTCGTCTCGGGCGGCGTGGGCGCGGCTCGGTTCCTCCGAGGACTGTTGCTCGCGGTCGAACCCGAGCGGATCGTCGGCGTCGTGAACACCGGCGACGACACCACCCTCCATGGCCTCTCGATCAGCCCCGACCTCGACACGATCACCTACACACTCGCCGACGCGATCGACCCCGAACGGGGGTGGGGCCTCGTCGACGAGACGTGGCGGGCGATGGGCGCGCTCGAGCGCTACGAGGCAGTCCGGCCTGACGGATCGGGCGCAGCTCCCCGCTGGTTCAACCTCGGCGACCAGGACCTCGCGACCCACTTCTACCGAACCGCTCGGCTGGCCGAGGCTGCGACGCTCACCGACGTCACCGACGAGATCCGACGTGCGTGGGGCGTCCCGATCCGACTCCTCCCGATGAGCGACGACCGGTGTTCGACGATGGTCACGGTCGTCGAGCCGATCGACGGCACCGACGTCGTCCACGAAGTGACGTTCCAGGACTACTTCGTGCGGCTCCGCCACGGCGTGCCCGTCCGCAGCGTCCGCTTCGACGGCGACGCAACGCTCTCACCTGCGGCCGACACTGCGCTGCGCGATGCGGAGGTCGTCGTGATCGCACCGTCGAACCCGCTCGTTTCGATCGGCCCGATCCGCTCACTCGCCGGTGTGGACGACCGTCTCGGCGCACGCCGCGACTCGGTGGTGGCGGTCTCGCCGATCGTCGGCGGCGCCGCCCTGAAGGGTCCGGCCGATCGGATGCTGGTCGAACTGGGGTCGGAAGCAACGGTCGTCGGCGTGGCCAGGCTGTACGCCCCGATCGCCGCGACGCTGGTGATCGACCCCGCGGACGCCCATCTCGCCGACGAGGTCGAGGCCGCCGGCATGCGCTGCGTCGTCACGCCGTCGATCATGTCCTCGCCCGACATCGCCCGCGAGCTCGCTCAGACCACGATCGACGCCGCACGATGACGGCTTGACGCACCGGTCTTGGCGATGCCCGCTGCGTCGTGGACATCTGACGCCACGTCGGCGCACTGACTTCTGAACTCGACGACGAAGGCGCGGCAACCACACGCTTGGGATGGACTCCGTCTGCGAGGCGTTGGCGACTCGACACCCAGGTCAGCGGAGGCGGGTGAGGCCGTCGGCCACGTCGGTCCACGGCGACCAGCCAAGGTGGATACGAGCTCGAGCCGGGGAGATGGCGAAGCGGGGAAGATCGTCGGATCGCGGCGGCGCCGACTCGGCGGGTGCACCTGGTGCGATCAGCTCCCACACGTCGCGGATGGTGGTCTGCACGCCGGTCCCGACGTTGACGACGAGGCCGCTGCCACGCTCGGCCGCCCGCACGAACGCGTCGACCGCGTCGTCGACGAACAGGAAGTCGCGGGTCTGGCGCCCGCCGCCGTCGAGGCGCGCCGGGTGCCCGGCGTCGTGGGCCGAGAGCAGTTCGGCGATCACGCCGCCCGACGAGTGCTGGCGCGGCCCGTACACGGTGGCGAGTGCGAGTGCGGCGAACTCCACGGCGTACTGCTCGCGGTAGCTGGCGAGCAGGTCGATCACGGCCCGGGCCACGACGCCGCGCACCCCACGGGGGCGGAGTTCGCCCTCCTTGACCGGCAGCGACGAGGGCGCCGGCTGCCCGTACAGCGACGTGGCGGGCACGGCGGCGATCACCTTGCCGACACCGTGGCGGCGAGCTGCCTCGAGCGTTGCGAGCGCCGACTCGAACCCCCGCCCCTGCCGCCGCGCCGATCGGTCCACGCGGTCGAAGAGCGAGAGGTCGTGGATCACGTCGGGCCGACGCATCCCGATCAGCGTTGCGGCCTCGTCGGAGCGTGCGTCGAGGTGGTGGATCTTGAGGAGGCCACCCGACGCACGGGCCTCGGCGAGGTTGGCGAGCGAACCACTCGACAGGTCGTCGATCACGTCGACGGCGTGGCCTTCTGCGAGCAGGCGGTCGACGAGATGCGAGCCGATGAAGCCGGCTCCGCCGATCACGACGACGTTCATCGGACCGACGTTAGGCGTCGACGGGCTCGACCGGCGCGACGCCGGGTCGGGCTCACTCCGGTTCGGGCACGGAGCTATGGGCGACGACGTCACCGTCGTCCACGACGCCGTCGGCGCCGATGACCGCCTCGATCAACGTGGCGTCGACACCGACCCGGCCCATCACGAGCGACGATTCGACCTGGGCTCGTTCGCCGATGACGGCGCCGGGGAGGATCACGGACTCGACGACGGTGGTGCCGGCGTCGATCCGCGCCCCGGGGCCGACGACCGAGTCGACGACGGTTGCGCCGGGATCGACATCGGCATCGGCGTGCACAGCCACTGCGGTTTCGGTGGTGCGGTTGCCGCGCACGAGGTCCAGGTTGGCCGCACGGTAGAGCTCTGGTCGACCAGCGTCGATCCAATAGTCGTCGGTCGCGTAGCCACCGAGGGCGCCGTCGGCGACGAGGGTGGGGAAGGTGTCGCGCTCGATCGAGACGCGCTCGCCCGCGGGGATCCGATCGAGGACCGACGGTTCGAACACGTAGGTACCCGCGTTGATGAGGTTGCTGGGCTCGGTTCCCGGTGCTGGCTTCTCGATGAACGCGCGGATCGCACCGCCGTCGGCGAGGTCGGCCACCCCGAAGGCTGACGGATCGTCGACGGCCATCAGATGCAGCGTCGCCTCGCGACCGGCGTCGCGGGCGGCGACGTGCGCCTCGAGCAACGCACCGACGTCGAGGTCGGTGAGGACGTCGCCGTTGGCGACGACGAAGGGGCCGTCGAGGCCGTGCTCGTCGCGGTACACCTCGGCGGCGAACCGGATCGCGCCGCCGGTGTCGAGGGGCTCAGGCTCGACGGCGTAGTGCACACGAGCGCCACCGCAGCGACCGTCGGGAAAGGCCGCTGCGAACGGTTCGGGCTTGAAGCCGAGCGCCAGGACCACGTCGGTGACACCGCCGCGAGCGAGGCGCCCGATGAGCCGGGCGATCATCGGCTCGTGGCCGACGGGCAACATCGGCTTCGGAACGTCGTTGGTGAGCGGGCGCAGGCGGGTTCCGAACCCGCCGACCAAGACGACGGCGAGCATCAGCTGTCGTCGGACGCGTCGTCGGCCGGGGCCTCGTCGTCGGCCGGGGCCTCGTCATCGGCCGGGGCCTCGTCGTCGGCCGGCGCGTCGGTGACGTCGCCGTCCTCGGACACGTCGGCGCCCGGGAAGAGCTGGTCGGCCTCGATCTGGTTGAGGTCGTTCGCCGCCCGCTCCTCGAACTCCGGCGCCCACGGGGGCATGCCGGGGTCGGCGTCGTCGGGGGCGAAGATGATCGACACGACCATGCCGTCCTGGTCGAGCGCGATGTCGTCGATCGCCGAGATGAGCGTGGTGCCGTCGTCGGTGTCGGAGAAGTTGTCCCACACGACCGCGTACAGCGATGCGTCCTCGGTCGAGGTGTTGCCGTCCTCGTCGGTGATCTCACAGTCGGTCTCGCCGACCTCGTAGACACCGTCCTCCGGCGCGTCAGCCGGGAGTTCAGACCACTGATCCTCCGGGAAGACGATCTTGTCGTCGGTGACCTCGACGTCGTACACGTCGAGGAAGACGCCGAGCTGAGCGCGGCGGCCCACGGCGGCCGACGTGAACGGGTGCCAGTGGATCAGCCCGTCGTCGTGGCTGTGGATGCCGGTCCGAGCGAAGTCGATGTTCAGCGGGCGGCCGGTGGCGTCCTGCTCCTCGGCGTCACCGGCGAGGTCGATCCACTCGTCGCACAGGAAGAAACCATAGACGTGGTGCCAATGGTCGTCGACACGCGGGGCGGACGCATCGGCCGCTGGGCGGCTCTCACGGGCGTAGACGACGAGCCCGAGCCCGAGCACGACGACGAGCGACACGATGAGGGGAAACAGCGTCCCGCCCTGGAAGCGAACCTTCTTGCCCTTGCCCTTCTGGGCGAGGCGAGCGGCCTTCCTGGTGGAGGACGATGCAGAGTTGGCTGCCACGGGGGCGAGGCTACCGGCGCGCTGGGCCGAACAGGGTGCGCGCCGGCGTTCGTCACCCGGTCGAACAGACGCCATGGCCGGCGGTGTCGGCGGGCGGACTCGACCGCCTCGACGACCTCAGCTCGACCGCATCACCAGGCGTTCGAGGAGGTCGGCGTAGGCGCGACCGACGGCGGCAGGTGAGGCATTTCGCTCGACCCAGTTACGACCGCGCCGACCGAGCGAGCGGCCGAGGTCGTCGAGCGCGAGCAGGCCGCGGAGCCCGTCGACGAACGCCGCGGCGTCATCGGGGGCGACGACGACGCCGCCGCCCGACGCGGCCAGCATCTGCGGGACGGCGGTGTCCGGGTCGATCGCCGCCAGCGCCGGGCGACCGGCCGCCAACACGGAGTACGTCTTCGACGGCACCGAGACGCGACCGAGGCCGCGCTTGAGCGGGACTGCGTGGATGTCGCCGGTCGCCAACAGCTCGGAGAGCCGAGACGGCTCGACGTAGCCGGCGAATCGAACGTTCGGGAGGTCGGCGGCGTCCTGTTCGAGCGTCGGGCGGGCGGCGCCGTCGCCGTTGATGAGGAACGTCACGTCGGGCAACTCGCGGGCGGCCGCGAGCAGCAGGTCGAGCGACTGGGAGAAGCCGACGTTGCCGCCGTACAGCACGACGGGTTCGTCCCCGATGCCGAGCTCGCGCCGGTACGGCGTCAATCGATCACGGGGCTCGATCGCGTCGGTGTCGACGAAGTTCGGGATCACGTGGACCGTGTCGGTCAGCCGCGGCGGCAGCTTGGCGCGGACGTTCGCCGCGAGATCGTCGGAGAGCACGGTCACGGCGTCGGCGAGCCGGTAGCTGAGCCGTTCGAGCCAGCCGGCGACGCGGATGACGTGTCGGTTCGAGATCGCTCCGGTCTCCCTCGCCGCATCGGGGAACACGTCCTGGATGTTGAACACCATCCGGCCACGACGGAGCCGGGCAACGACCCAGCCCGTGACGCCGAGCGTGAGCGGTGGTGACATCGCGATCACCGCGTCGACGCGTCGGAACCACCCCCGGCCGGCTCGGAGTCCGACGATGCCCATCAACGCGGACGACGCGACGAACCCGATCGCGCGGCGCAGCAGGTTCGACTTGTCGTCGCCGGGAAACGGGTGGACCCGCGTGATCGAGCCCCACTCGGTGGTCTCGCGGCGGACGAGGCGGCCGGCCCAACCCGGTTCGATCGCGTGCTGTCGATACCACGGCAGGCTCGTGACGACGTGGACTCGATGGCCGAGTTCGACGAGTTCGGCAACGATCCGCGTCATCACCGTGCCGGTCGGCGCGGTGTCGGGCGCGAAGTGCGGACACAGCACGACGACCTCGCGCGCAACTCGACCGGCGTGCGATCCGGTCATGCCGCGACGCTCCGATACACGGCGGCGAGGGCGGCGCCGGATCGGGCAGACGTGAACGCGGTCGCACGCTGCCGGCCCCGCTCGATCAGGTCGTCGCGTCGAGCGGCGACGCTGTCGAGCGCGTCGGCCCATGCGTCGGGCGTCGTCGGCCGGACGATGCCGGCGTCGCCGACGACCTCGGCGAGCGCGGGCTGATCGGAGGAGATGACCGGGGTGCCAAGCGCCATCGCCTCGACGACCGGCGCGCCGAACCCCTCGTACTCGCTCGGGAAGACGAGGGCGTCCGCCAGTGCGATGATCCCGTCGCGGTCCCCGTCGGGGACGCGGCCAGGCCGGACCACGCGCCTCCTGAGTCCGAGCTCGTCGATGGCCGCCTCGATCGCTGCATCCGCGCTCCCTCGTCCGCCGAGCAGGACCAGCCGGACGTCGGGCTCGACCCAGTGCTTCGCCACCATCTCGAGGACGAAGCGATGACCCTTGTGCGGGTGCGTGATGGCGGGCAGCACGAGCACTGGTCCGTCGCCGAGCCCGTGGCGAGACCGGAGCTCGGCTGCCGACGGTGCGTCGGCGCCCAGGTCGGCCTCCACCCCGTGAGGCACGACGTGGATCCGTTCCGACTCGACATCGAACGACTCGACGATCGTTCGCTTCACGTACTCGGAGGGAACCGCGATCGCGTCGGCGCGGGCGATCGATCGCGGCATCGCCCACCGCAGGTATCTCAGCTTCACGGGATGCAGGTACTGCGGATGGGTCTCGTACTGGAGGTCGTGGACGGTCAGCACGATCGGCCGGCCACCGACCGACGGCGCCGTACCGCCGCCGTGGTGCACGAGCCGAGGTTGCGTGCCGGATCGGGTTCGTCGAGCCAACCAGGTGTGCTCAGCAGCGACGCGGACGGGCCGTCGGTCGCCTCGGATCGGTGCGGTCACGATCGAGTACCGGGCTGCCAGGTCGGCGTGTGCCTCGGCGAAGCGGGGAACGCAGTAGAGCGTCGGCCGACCGAGTTCGTCGATCACGTCGTCGGGGAGCCCGGCGAGCTGGCGCACGAGGTACTGCTCGGAGCCGCCGACGCGACCCGGATCGCACCACAGCAGGTTCACCGCCGGGCCCTTCACACGAGCTCCCGGTACACGTCGAGCGTGGCGGCGGCTGCGTCGGCCCAGGTGAGCGCATCGGCGCGGCGCCGACCCCGGCGGCCGAATTCGTCGGCCGCATCGAGCGCCGTTCGGAGCCCGTAGGCGATCGACGCCACGTCGAACGGGTCGACGAGCACGGCGGCGCCCCCGGCGACCTCCTCGGTGGAGGTCCCCGCGCTGGTGACGACCGGCGTGCCCTGGGCCATCGCCTCGGCGACGGGCAGGCCGAACCCCTCCCGCTCACTCGGATAGGCGAACACCGTCGCCTCCGAGTACAGACCTCGCAGGACGGCGTCGTCGACGTGACCGAGGAAGGTGACGGGTGCCTCCGCCGGCACGGTGACGTCGCCCCATCCGGCCGCACCGGCCACGACGAGCGGCACGCCGATCCCGCTCGCATCGAGTGCCTCGACGAGGCGGACGAGGTTCTTGCGGGGCTCGACGGTGCCGACGAACAGCACGAACGGACCGTCCGCCCCGACCGTGGCGCGCGCAGCGGACCGCTCGTCCGCCGTGGCGGGGAGGACGTCGACGCCGAGTGGCACGAGCCGCAGCCGATCGTCGGCCACGCCCGCGTCGCGGAGGTCGTCGAGCGAAGCGGCGCTGGACGTGATGATGCGGTCGGCGCGCTTGATCGCTGCCCGCAGCGCCCTGTTCATGAGCCGGGCGCCGTGACGCGTGAACTGCCGTGGTGCGTGGAGGAAGGCGACATCGTGGATCGTGACGACGAGCGGTGCCGAGGTGGCGCACGGGATGAGCCCCGTGGCATGAGCCAGGTCGATCGGACCCGTGACCGATTCGACCTTCGGCCACCTGACCCGGGTCCACGCCTCGTACAGCGGCGCCCCGCCGAGCGGCAACATGTGGACGGAGTCGTCCGGCCGATGATCCGGCCCGGGTGGGAGCGGGTGACGGCCCGCCACGTAGTCGAGGTCGACCGCACCGGTCGCCCGTAGCTCACGGGCGATGCGCAATGCAGCGACCGCCGTGCCGCCGGGGACGTCGTGCCAGCACTGCTCCACCGTGTACGCGACCCGAAGGCGATCGTCGTCGCGCCGGCCGTCGTCGCTCACGTGTCGCTCCCTCGCCACATCAGCGAGGGAGTCTCGCATCCCAACCGGTCTGATCCGACCCGCCCGGTCCGGTCCGTCGCGGTCCGACCACGTCGTCAGGACGGCTCGACCACACCGGCGGCGATCGCGGCCTCTCGATAGGCAGCGGCGAGGGAGTCGACGGTCTCGTGCGCGTTCAAGCCGCTCGGATTGGGCACGAGCCAGAGCCGACTGCCCTCGAACCCGTCGGGCTGCTCCCCCATCACGGCCTTCGGCGCCCGGAACGCCGTGCGGTAGGCCGTGATCCCGGCGACGGCGACGACGCGCGGTCGGTGCTCACGGACGAACGCGCGGAGCTGCTCGCCGCCGTCGCGCAGCTCGGCGGAGGACAGCTCCGATGCCTTCGCAGTCGCCCGGTGCGCCACGTTGGTGATCCCGACACCTCGTCCGACGACGTGACGCCGATCGGCGTCGGTCATGCCCCGCCCGCGGTCGATCTCGTGGTCGGTGATCCCGGCACGGAACAGCGCCGGGTAGAAGCGGTTGCCCGGGTGTGCGAAGTGGGTCTGCGTTGCTGCGGTCCACAGCCCGGGGTTGATGCCGACGAACAGCAGCTCGAGCGGCGGGTCGTCGGGGCCGCCGACGAGGTCGGGGACGGTGGCGCCGATGAACGACTCGAGTTCTTGCCGGGTGAACCCCATGTCGCTCGTTGCCGATCGTCAGCCCGGCACGTCGATGACGGTGACCGTACCGGCACCGCCGTCGACCTCGACGATCGCTCCGTCGGGGATGCGCCGGGTAGCGTGCTGGACCGAGATCGCACACGGGATGCCCAGCTCTCGGCTGACGATCACGGCGTGGCTCATCGTCGCCCCGACGTCGACGACGACGGCGTCGGCCGGCACGAACAGCGGCGTCCAGCTCGGGTCGGTGAGCGGCGCGACGAGCACGTCACCCGGCTCGAGGCCGCGCGGGTCGCCGGGGTCGGTCACGACTCGGGCACGTCCCCGAGCAACGCCGACACAGCCCGGCAGACCGGTGATCGTCTCCCCCACCTGCACGGCGGGGAGCTCGGTGTCGCGCAGCTCCCACTCGTCGAGCGGTGGGAGCTCACGGTCGAAGTAGAACGGCGGGAGCCGACGCTCGAGTTCGGCGTGCACCGCTCGGCGTTCGGCGATCGTTGCGAGCATCGCGGTCGGGTCGGCGATGTGGGCGTCGATCTCGTCGTCGAGGAGGAACCAGAGGTCACCGGGTGTGCCACCGCCCCGTTCCACCAGCCGGCGATCGAGTTCCTTCGCTGCGAGTCGACCGCCGTGGATCGCTCGGACGATGTTGGTCTTCGCCCGCTCCCGCCACTGCATGTGGAGTCGGGCCGAGCGCAGGACGCGCCGGAAGATCGCTCGCACCGGCCGGTTCAACCTCGCCATCACGT
>JBCBDK010000025.1:10404-15798 GCA_038529675.1 Actinomycetota bacterium | reverse complement strand
TGCTGCCGCGTCCGACCGCCGACCCGAGGCTGCCGAGGATCGCAAGCAGCGCGACCGCTGCTGCCACGTGCATCAGGTGCTTGTTGAGGTCGGGCTTGGCCCGGGCGACGAACCCGATCGCCACGAACACGATGCCGACGAACGCCGGGATGAGCGACGTGACGCTCCCGGAGTCCGACAGCAGCGTGACCACCACGCCAACCACCACGAGGACACCACCGGACAGGATCGACTTCTCGGCCACGTCGGTCACGCTAGGTCCGTCATCGACGTCGGCTCCGACCCTCCGATGTGATCCTCGTCGCTCAGCCGGTCGTGGCGCCGAGGATCGCCTTGGTCTCGAGGAACTCCTCGAGCCCGTGGCTGCCCCACTCGCGCCCGTTGCCGGACTGCTTGTAGCCCCCGAACGGCGCGTTGAAGTCCGGCCCGACCCCGTTGACGTGCATGTTGCCGGTGCGGATCCGGCGGGCGATGTCGACCGCGCGGTCGTGGCTGCCCGACACGTAGCCCGACAGCCCGTACGGCGTGTCGTTGGCGATGCGGACCGCATCGTCGTCGTCCTCGTAGCCGATCATCACCAGGACCGGACCGAAGATCTCCTCACGGGCGATCGTCATGTCGTTGGTGACATTGGCGAACAGGGTCGGCTTGACGTAGTAGCCGGTGTCCAGTCCGTCGGGTCGGCCCGTTCCGCCGGTGACGAGCGTTGCCCCCTCGTCGATGCCGGCCTGGATCAAGCCCTGGATCTTGTTCCACTGCGCCTCTGACACGACCGGTCCGATCGTGGTGCCCTCGGCATCGGGGGCACCGACCGTCACGCTCTCCATGGCCGCCTTGCCGATCTCGGCAGCTTCGTCCATCCGGGCCTGCGGGACGAGCATCCGCGTCGCCGCGTTGCAGGACTGGCCCGAGTTCGTGCACATCCCCGCGGCGTCCCGGGCGACGGCGGTCGCGAAGTCGGCGTCGTCGAGGATGATGTTCGCGGACTTCCCGCCGAGCTCCTGGGCGACACGCTTGACCGTCGGGGCCGCGTTCTTGGCGACCTCGACACCGGCGCGGGTGGAGCCGGTGAACGACATCATGTCCACGCCCGGGTGCGCGGACAGGTAGGAGCCGACGGTCGGGCCGTCACCGTTGACGAGGTTGAACACACCGGCGGGCACGCCGGCCTCGTCGAGGATCTCGGCGAAGAGCACGGCGTTGAGCGGCGCCACCTCGGTCGGCTTCAGGATCATGGTGCAGCCTGCGGCGAGCGCGGGTGCGACCTTGCACGCGATCTGGTTGATCGGCCAGTTCCAGGGCGTGATCATCCCGACCACACCGATCGGCTCCTTGACGATCAGCGACGTGCCGACCTGCTCCTCGAACGCGAAGTCCTTGAGCACATTCGCGGTCGTGGCGAAGTGGGCGAAGCCCGACGGTGCCTGGGCACGGGCGGCAAGCGCGGCCGGCGCGCCCATCTCCGCACTGATGACGGCACCGAGATCGCCGGCGCGCGCTCCGAGCAGCTCGGTGCACTTCTCGAGCACTGCGAGGCGCTCCTCGACCGTGGTCTGAGACCACGTCTCGAACGCCCGCCGTGCCGCGTCGACGGCGGCGTCGACGTCGGCATGACCACCCAGCGCGATCTCGGCGAGCGGCTGTTCGGTCGCCGGGTTGATCACCGGCAGCCGGTCGGTCGTGGACGGCTCGACCCACTGCCCGTCGATGTAGAACCTGGTCGCGTTGTCGCTGATCTCCATATGGACGATCATCGCGGGCGACGCCCCGCGAAACGCAACCCAGAGACGTGACCGGTGCGATGACACCGGCGGTCGCGGCGGTCGTGGTCGCGCGCCCGATCGACCGCTCGGCGATCACCGCGCCGGCGCACCTCGGTACGATGGAACCATGCCCGCCCCTGGAGAGCATCACCCCGCCTTCGAGGAGTACTGCGAGTGCATCTTCGAGCTGCGCGAGGACGACATCGACGTCATCCAGGCGCGCATCGCCGAACGACTGTCGGTGTCGCGCCCGGCGGTCAGCGAGATGATCAAGCGCCTGGAGGCCGAGGGCCTCGTCTCGGTCGACGGCGGCATCACCCTCACCACCGCCGGACGCGCACTGGGCGAGCGAACGGTTCGCCGGCACCGCCTCGCCGAGCGGTTCTTGACCGACGTCCTCAACCTCTCGTGGGCCGAGGCGCACCACGAAGCCGGGCGCTGGGAGCACGTCATGAGCGAGTCCGTCGAGCGGGCGATGGACGACCTGCTCGGCAACCCCACCACCTGCCCGCACGGCAACCCGATCCCCGGCTCCGATTACGAGCAGCAAGACCACGCAGCGCTGTCAAGCGTCGAGGTCGGCGGCTCGTTCACGATCGAGCGGATCACCGAGGAGTTGGAGTTCGCGCCCGGGCTGCTCGAGTTCCTCGAGGAGTCGGAGATCCAGCCGGGCAACGAGGGCACCGTCGTCGCGTCGTCGCCCGATGGGACGCTGACGGTCACGATCGGCGACCGCCACGTCGGCGTCGGCTCCTTCGCGAGCGAACGCATCCTCGTCACCGCCTGAGCCGCACGGTCACGACGTTCCCGCTCGGCCGACGCGTCGGAGACGCGTTGTCGGCGAGGCACGACCGCAGGCGAACGGCGGGCGATACGGCCCGGCGACCAGCCTCAGCCCGCAGGACGGTCGGCGACGAGGGCGCTCCGGCGAAGTACCAGCAGCCAGGTGAGCACGCCGGAGACGACGATCAGCGCGAGCGCCGCTGCGCCGGCCTCGGCATAGAAGCCGTCCTCGTACGACGACCAGACCTCGGTCGCCAGCGTGCCGAACCCGGTCGGCGCAAGGAGCAACGTGGCCGGCAGCTCCTTCACCGTGGCGAGCAACACGAGGCCGGCCCCTGCGAGCAGACCCGGCCGCATCAGCGGGAGGTCGACGTGAACGATCCGCCGGACCGGCCGGTCGTCGAGCAGGCGGCTCGACTCGCGCAGCCGTTCGGGCACGGCGCGCAGCGACTGCTCGACCGACGCCAACGCCTGACTTCCGAAGTGGACGACGTAGGCGAACACGAGCAGGGCGGTGCTCTGATAGAGCGGGTTGAGGAACGGGGTGTTGAGCGTGACGATCGCCAGCGCCAGCGCGATCACCAGACCAGGCAGTGCGAATCCGACCACGACCGAGCCGGCGGCGACGTCGCCGATCCGCGACCGGAGTCGGGTCGTGGCGATCCCGACCGGGACGACGACGGCGACCGCTGCGACCGCGGTCAACGCTGCGACAAATGCCGTGTTCCACGCCGGCTCGACGAGGTCCCCGAGGTCGACCCGTCCATCGGCGATGCCGCGCTGCGCCCAGGTGGCGAGGCTCGACACCGGTGTGACGAGCCCGACGACGGCCACGGCCACGCACGCCAGTGTCGCCGGGATCGCCCCCCAGCCGAGCCTGGTCGGCGGCACCGTGGACCGCGCCGAGCGCGTGTCGACGGCAGCGTCGCCACGCTGCCACCGCTCGAGCGACACCACACCGATCGCGAGCACGAGCAACACGGCGGCGGCACCGAACGACGTCGCACGGTCGAACTGGCGGGTCGAGAAGACGACGCGCGTGAGCGTGTCGTAGCCGAGCAGCTGCACCGCACCGAACTCGCTGACGCAGTAGAGGTACACGAGCAGCGAGCCGCCGATGATCGCCGCACGCAGCTGGGGCAACGTGACCTCGACGAACGTGGCGACGGGTCCGCGCCCGAGCAATCGTGCGCTCTCGTCGAGCGAGGGTCGGAGTGCGAGCAGGCGCGCGCTGACCGGCAGCAGTACGTACGGATAGGTGAACGCCGTCAGCACGATCCACGACACGCCGAGCCCGCGCAGACGGCGCGGTGGCGTCACCCCGATCAGATCGAGCACTTCGTAGATCACCCCGCCGGGCGCGTTGCCGGCGATGAACGCGGCTGCGCCGACGAACGACGGCAACCCGAGCGGGAGGACGAGGAGGAGGCGCCACAGCCGCCGGCCCGGGAGGTCGGTCCGTACGAGCAGCCACGCGAGGCCGGTTCCGATCACCGCAGCGCTGACGCTGACCATCGTCGCCAGCTGCACCGTGCGCCAGAACGGTGGAACCAGTTCGCTCCACAGGTCGGCGATGGCCCGGTCCGAGCGGAGCGCACGCCACAGCACCAGCCAGCCGGGCACCGTGAACGTCAACCCGACGACGAGCGCCGTCACACGGACGACGGTGTCGAAGTGGCGACGGTCCGCTGACGACGACGCCGCGGATGAACGGGTCAGCACGGTGCGACGATACGGCGCGCCGGGCCGGCGCACGCGGCTGCCACGGCCGTCGGCGACGGTCAGCCCTCGAAGCCGGCGTCGGTGATCAGGGTGCGCGTCCCCTCGAGGCCGCCGCCGAGCTGGTCGTAGTCGATGGCGCCGATCTCACCGAACTCGACAACGGGCACATCACCCGCCGGTTGCTCACCGTTCGCGAGCGGGTACTCGAACGTCTCCTCGGCGAAGTACTGCTGACCCGACGAGCCGAGCAGGAACTCGATCAACTGGGCCGCCTCGTCGGGCTTGTCGGTGCCCTCGACGACGCCAGCGCCCGTGATGATCAGGACCGCGCCCGGATCGTCGGTGTCGAAGAGGTGGTTCCGCCCAGGGTGTGAGCCGTCCTCCGCGAGGAATCGGAAGTTGTAGTAGTGGTTGACGAGCCCGGCATCGACCTCGCCACGGCCGACCGCAGCGACGATCGCATTGTTGTTGGGGTACGACTCGGCGCCGTTGTCGTTCAACCCGCTCAACCACTCGGCGACGGCGTCGTCACCCTCGGTCGCTCGCATCGCGGTGACGAAGTCTTGGAACGAGCCATTGCCCGGCGCCAGACCGATCCGCCCCTGCCACCGCGGCTCGGTCAGTTCGAACACGCTCGTCGGGAGCTCGGCCGGATCCACGAGATCCTGGTTGTAGACGAGCACCCGCTGGCGTCCGCTGAACCCGATCCATCGGCCGTCGGTGTCGCGCAGGTTGTCGGGCACGAGGTCGAGGGTCGAGGCGGGGAGCTCGCCGAGTCGACCGTTCTGGTCGAGCAGCTCGATCGAGCCGGGGCTCTGCGACAGGAACACGTCGGCCTTCGCATCGCCGGCGGCCGCCTCCTCTTCGATCAGCAGTGCGAGGTCGGCGGAACCGCCGTAGCGGACCTCGACGTCGATGCCGGTCTCGTCGCTGAAGTCGTCGAGGATCGGCTGGATCAGGTTCTCGGTTCGGCCCGAGTAGATCGTGACGGTCTCGCCGTCGTCGCCACCGCAGGCGGCAAGGGTCACGCCGCTGACGGTCACGGCGGAGAGGAACAAGCGGGTTCGCATGTCGCGCACGATATCGACGGTCCGTGCTGACTTCACACTCGATGTAAGGCTTTCTT
>JBCBDK010000025.1:0-10394 GCA_038529675.1 Actinomycetota bacterium | reverse complement strand
AGCCTCGGGGCGTGGGCATCGAACGACTCGTCCAGCTCGACACCAACGTCGACGACCTCGATCCGCGGGTGTTGCCCCACGTGATCGACCGGCTGCTCGACATCGGTGCTGTCGACGCATGGATCACACCGATCGTGATGAAGAAGGGCCGCGCCGCGTTCACGGTCTCCGCGCTCGCTGCGCAGGAGTACGCGGACGCCGTGCGCGACGTGCTGTTCCTCGAGACGTCCACGATCGGGATCCGCACGACCGAGGTCGAGCGGCACTCGCTCGACCGGCGAACGTCGGTCGTACACGTCGACGGCCACGCGATCGCCGTCAAGCTCGCCGAGCGCGACGGCACCGTCGTCAACCGCAGCGTCGAGTGGGACGACGTCGCCGGGGTCGCGGCGGCGACCGGGCGACCGGCAAAGGACGTCCTCGCTGCCGCCGCGGCCCTCGCACGAGAGCTGAGCTGAACTGAACTGAGCGGTCGAGATCAACTCGAGGCGAGGATCGGCAGCGTCGGCTCGGCACTGCCGCCCGCCGGTTCCTGCGTCACGCCGAGGACGAATCCGCTCGGGTCGACGTCGTCGAACCGTTCCCTGACCCGCCCGTCCTCACCCGGCCTGAACAGCCCCACCGGGGTCGCGCCGTCGTCCGACACCAACCAGAGCTGCAGCACACGATCGTCCGCCAACCGCTCGAGCCCCTCGGCGTCGACGACGATCGCTCCTTCCGACGGCGCGTGCACCACGCGGACCGTGCCGACCAGATCGCCCGCGAGCGTCCGAACGACCGAGTCGTCGGCCTGCAGGACCGCGGCGATCTCATCGCCGCCGTCACCGGAGTCGGATCCGGTGACGACCAGGCCGGCCACGATCAGCGCGACGACGGCAGCCGCTGCTGCGACCGCGCCGAACACCCGGCCACGGCGACGCCGCTCGGCAGCGAGATCGACCGGCGAGTCGACCCGCGGATCGATCGTCGGTGCGGGCAGTCCGTCGGACGGCGAGTCACCATCGGACGACCGAGGCGTATCGGCGATGGCGGCGAGTACCCCAGCCCGCAGCGACATCGGAGGGTCGGCAGCGTGCGTCGACTGGATCGCGGCTGCGGCTTCGATCGCATCGCGGAGTTCGTCGGCGATCGAGGGGTCGGCCGCGATGGCGGCGTCGAGCTCGGCGGCCTCGTCCTCACCCAACTCACCGAGCGCCGCGAGCGCGATCAGGTCGTCGATCCGGTCGGGGCTGCGATCGTCGTCCATGTCCGTGGGTCTCCGGCCGTCGCCGCTCATCGTGCGTCCCCCAGCGCGGCCCGCAACCGGGTGAGGCCACCGCGCACTCGTCCCTTGACCGTACCGAGGGGCAGGCCGAGGCGGTCCGCGATCGTGCCGTGTGCGTACCCGTCGAGGAACGCGAGCTCGATCACCTCCCGCTGCGACGTCGGCAACGTGTCCAGCGCAGCGCGGATCCGAGTGGCGTCGATCGCACCCGCCACCTCGTCGTCGACCGAAGCGGCATCGTGCGGAAGAGCGCGCCCCGCGTGGCGTTCCGCGACATCGCGCCGCGTCTGCTCACGTCGGACGCGGTCGACCGCACGTCGACGTGCCACGGTGATCGCCCATGCGCTGACCGAGCCGCGGGTTGCGTCGAACCGCTCGGCGGTGCGCCAGAGTTCGAGGAACACCTCCTGGGCCACCTCCTCGGACATCGCTGGATCGCGCAGCACACGCAGGATCGTGCCGTACACGGGACGTGCGAGTTCGTCGTACACGGTCGCGAACGCTGCGGTGTCACCCGCCTGCACGAGTGGCATCGCCTGGTCGAGCGTCATGGTCGGGTCGGCGGCGATACGAGCATGATGACAAACGCTGCGCGCCGCCGTTGCGCTCCCGGGTGGGAGAACCGACGAGGTGATCGTGGCGGATCAAAGCACACGGCCAGGTTCGCACCGCGCAGCACTCCGGATCACCTCGATCCGGTCACGGAGGACGGGTCGATTTTCTCTCGGTCTCGTTTGCGAGCGCAAGCGGGTTGAGCAATGATGATGTCACTCCGACGACACCGCACCCTCGGATTTCCGCCGATCCAACGCTCGCCGCGACCGCGGCCAGCGGTTGTTAACGCGCGCCGAGAGAGAGGTCGTCAATTCGTCACGAATCGTTGCCACCTCCCGCTAGTGTCGCCCGCGGTCAAGGAGGTTGGCGTGACGACACGACGTGCACATCGGCGGTGGATTGCCGGTCGGAAGAGCCGAAACGGCGGAGACGTTCGGCGCGATGGGAGCAATCGCCGATCCTCACTCGGGCGCCTCGGACTCGTCGCACTCGTTGCGATGGCGCTCGTCACCACGACGTCGACGGCGCCGGCCACGGCCGAGGTCGTCGACATCCCCGGTCCGACGAGCGGCTGCTTCGACTCGGTCGCCGCAGGCGTCGGGCTCTTCGAAGGCGCCGTCACGCCTGCGGGCGGCGTGACGCTCGACGTGCCCGGTCCGGTCGAGCAGGTCATCGTCGAGTGGATCGGCGAGTTCGTCGACGCGCCGACCGACTTCGCGCTCGGCGTCGAGATCACCAAGCCCGACGCCTCGGTCACCACCACCGACCTCCCCGGCACCTTCTCGGCCTCCGACAGCCACAAGATCGACGGCAGCGCGCCGTTCAGCTTCGCCTACTGGGAGGACGCCACGGCGCTGTTCGACGGTGGGGCGGGCACGTACTCGGTCGACTTCACGCCGCCGCCGGACCTGCTCCCCGGCCAGAACCACTGGTGGGGTGCCACCGTCACCGTCGTGTACGACACGTCGCCCTGTGGTGCGTTCAACGACTTCTTCTGGAAGATCGGCGCCGACTACTACTTCGGCGGCTCGGTCACTCAGTCGCCGACCACCGAGATCATCGTGTACGACCTCGGCCAGCCGCTCCAGGCCGACCAGGTCGCGACCGTTCGGTTCTCCCACGGCGGTGCCGACTCGGCCGCCACCGGCTGCCGCGTCTCGACGCTCTGGTCGGCTGCAGGCGGGGGCACCCCTCCGGTCTCCGGCGTAGACGTCCTCGTGGACGAGGACGGCAACGTCGTCACGCCAGGCTCCGTCGACATCGTCGTCGATCCCTTCACGCCCACCAACCAGCCGTGCCCGCCGGTCGTGTTCAACGCTCCCGCCGTGGGGGTCGACGGTGGCAGCGTCGGGCCCGAATACGCGCTGATCGACGTGGACATCCTCCTGCCCGCCGGCACGAGTTGGGTCGCCTTCCAGCTCGAGTCGCCGCGCGACAACGACGGCCTGCCCGGCCTGCCGGAGTCCGGCAGCTGGTCCGGCAGCGGCCTGCTCGCGGTCACGAGCGTCGGCGACCCGTCGATCCGCCTCGAGAAGACCGTCCTCGACGGCTCGGGCGCACCGTGCCCTGGCATCGAGGGAACCGACGAGCTCGTCGTCACCGACGAGAACGGCCCGGTCACCTATTGCTTCCGCGTGATCAACGACGGCACGACCGCACTGTTCCCGGTCACGCTCGACGACGCGACGCTCGGCATCGACGAGAGCGATCTCGAGCTCGTCTCGGGCGACGACACCGTGCCGCTGCTGATCGGCCAGGAACTCGTCTACCGCTACAACTCCACTGCTGCTGTTCCGTTGACCAACGTGGCGACGGTCGTCGGCATCCCGTCCGACGAGGACGGCGACCCGATCGACTACCTCGATCCGGTGGAGGACACCAACGACGCCGAGGTCGACCTGCTGCCGCCACCCACGACGGCACCGCCCACGACGGCCACGCCCACGACCGCACCGCCCACGACCGCGCCGCCCACGACGGCCACGCCGACGACGGCGCCGCCGGACACGACGACCACCACGATCCGGACGTCGGTGCTGCCTGCGGGCCCGACGACGACCATCGCGATCATCGGCCCGGGTACACCCGAGCTGCCGGCGACCGGCGGGTCGAACTCGATGCCGGCGATGCTCGGTGGCGCCGCCGCGGCGCTGATCGCAGGTGTCGGCATCGTGCTCGCGAGCCGTCGACGTCGCCCCGTCGGCTGATCCGCCACACCGGCGCCGCAGCGAACACGGCGACCCGGGCGGCCCGCAACGTCGCCACACGTCACCGAGGTCGGCATCGCCGGCCGCCATACCCTGCCGCTGTGATCGCCACGGACCGGCCTTCCCGGTGCTGATCGGCTCGGCCGACGCCACAGCCCCCGGTTCTGCGCCGACCCGGGGCGGCCGCTGGCCGTTCGACCCGTCGCGGAGCCGGATCTACTACGGCTGGATCGTGCTCGTGGCGGGCACGATCGGCGCCGTCGCATCGGTTCCCGGTCAGACCGCCGGCGTCAGCGTCTTCACCGACGACCTGACCGCCACGACCGGTCTCACCAGGCTCCAGCTGGCGATCGCGTATCTGATCGGCACGGGTTCCAGCGGCTTGCTCCTCGGCCGCGGCGGTCAGGCCATCGACCGATTCGGCGCGCGAGTCGTGGCGTTCGTCGCCACCCTGGGGCTCGCAGCGACCGTGACCGGGCTCAGCTTCGTCGGTCCGATGAGTACGGCGCTCGGCCTGGCCGTGATGAGCATCGGCTTCGGCTGCCTCAGATTGAGCGGTCAGGGGCTCCTGACGCTTGCGTCGCGCACCATGGTCGCGCAGTGGTTCGAGCGTCGCCGGGGCCTCGTCACCTCGCTGTCGAGTGCGATCGTCAGCTTCGCGTTCGCCGCCGCGCCGGCCCTGCTGCTCGCCGTGATCGAGATCGACGGGTTCCGCAGCGCATGGCGGGGCATCGCGGTGTTCCTCGTCGTCGTGGTCGGGACCACGGTCCTCGTGCTCTATCGCGTGACGCCCGAGTCCGCCGGGCTCCGAATCGACGGCGTCTCGGCCACGACGGAGACCGAGACGTCGACCGGGCCCGCACCGGGAGCCACCGACAGCTCGGTGGCAGCACGTGATCTCGACACGGTGCGGAATCGTCGACGGGATGCGACCCGCGACGAGGCGATCCGCGACCTCCGGTTCTGGGCGGTGACGCTGCCGGTCGTGGCGCTCGCGTCCACGTCGACCGCGCTCACGTTCCACATCGTCGACGTCGGAGCCGAACAGGGTCTGAGCGAGGAGGCGGTCGTGCGCATCTTCGTGCCGATCGCTGCGGTCAGCATCCCGATCACCCTCGTCACCGGATGGCTCGTCGACCTCGTCGGACCGATGATCGTCGCGGGGCTCGCCGCCGGAGCGCAGGTCGTCATGTACCTCACCGTCGGTCACCTCGACGTCACCGCACCGCTCGTGCTCGCCGTGGCGTCGTGGGGGGTGGCGCAAGGATGCTTCTCGTCGCTCACGTCGGCGTCGATCCCTCGTCTGTTCGGACGTGCACACCTGGGCGCGATCAACGGCGTCCAGATGAGCGCGATGGTCGTCGGCTCCGCCGTGGGCCCTGCACTCTTCGCACTGTCGCGATCGCTGACCGACAGCTACCGCCCGGCGATGTGGTGCTCGGCGGTTGTCCCTGCGGCGGCGGCCGTCCTCGCGATCGGGGGCGCCCGGGCCGACCGCTCGGCGCGTCCGGGCTGACGCGAGCGTCCACACCCCTCGGGCCGGTCGGGCGCTCGTTGCTACCGTCCGTTCATGCAGATCGACGTGATGACCGGGCCCGTTCCGTGGGCCGACGCGGCGGAGATGGCCACGCTCGTCGAGACCGCCGGCTTCTCCGGGATGCTCTGGACCGAGACGAGTCAGGTCCCGTGGATGCAGATCGCAACCGCAGCGCAGGCTGCACCGTCACTGCACTTCTCGACCGGGATCGCCGTCGCGTTCCCGCGCAGCCCGATGGTCACCGCGGCGACCGCACACGAGCTGGTCGCCAACACCGGCGGACGATTCCGGCTCGGGCTCGGCAGCCAGGTGAAGGCGCACATCGAGCGACGCTACGGCGCCGAGTTCGATCGGCCTGCGGCCCGACTGCGCGACTACGTGCTCGCCGTCCAGGCGTGCTGGCGGGCGTTCGAGCGCGAGGAGCGGCTGGCCCACGACGGCGAGTTCTGGTCGCTGAGCCTGCTCCCACCCGACTGGGCACCGCGAGCGCACGGTCTGCCCATGCGGGTCGACATCTCCGCGGTCGGGCCGGTGATGCTGGGCGTCGCCGGCGAGGTGGCCGACGGCGTGCACGTCCACCCGCTCCACTCGATGCACTACGTCGAGCACCGGCTCCGACCCGGCGTGGCCGCTGGCGCGACGCGCGCCGGGCGCGACCCCTCAGCGCTGGAGCTGATCGTCCCGGTGTTCGCCTGCCCGGGCGATTCCGACGACGAGCGCGCACCACTCGTCGCGCAGGCGAAGCGGCAGATCGCGTTCTACGGGAGTACACCGAACTACGCGTTCCAGTTCGACGACCTCGGCTTCGAGGGCACGACCGGAAGGATCCGTACCCGCATGAAGGCGGGTGACCTCGACGGACTCGGCGACGAGATCACCGACGAGATGCTCGATGCGTTCGCCCTCGTCGCCACCTGGGACGAGCTCGCCGATCGGATCCTCGACCGCTACGAGGACGTGGCCGCTCGTGTCGTGCTGTATCTCGGCGGCCAACAGATCCGCACCGACGATCGTGCTCGCGGCCGTTGGGCCGAGATCGCTCGCGCGGTGACCGGCGGAGCGCAGCGATGAGCGCAGGCGGCCACGCCGGACGCGTCGCGCTCGTGACCGGCGGCGCGAGCGGCATCGGCCGGGAGATCTGTCGTGGGCTCGCCGCTGCCGGACGACGAGTGGCCGTGGCCGACCTCGACGACACCGGAGCGGTGGCCACGGTCGAGCTGATCGGCGCTGCGGGAGGTGAGGCGGTCGCCATCCACCTCGACGTGACCGACTCGGCCGGCATGACGCGAGCGGTCGACGAGGTCAACGATCGACTCGGAGCCGTCGAGATCCTCGTGAACTGTGCCGGGTGGGACGAGCTTCGTCCCTTCGTCGACACCGACGAGGACTTCTGGGCGCGGGTGATCGACGTCAACTTCACCGGCATGCTCCGCACGGTGCACGCGTGCCTGCCGGCAATGGTGGACGCCGGGTGGGGCAGGATCGTCAACATCGGATCCGACGCCGCCCGCGTCGGTTCCTCGCTCGAAGCGGTCTACTCGGGTGCGAAGGGCGGTGTGATCTCGTTCACGAAGACGATCGCCCGCGAGGTCGCACGACGAGGCGTGACCGCCAACGCGGTGTGCCCCGGGCCGACGGCCACGCCGTTGCTCGACGGCATCGTCGCGGCGAGCGACGACGGTGAGAAGGTGATCGGGGCCATGGCGCGGGCGGTCCCGATGAAACGAGTCGGCGAGCCCGAGGAGGTCGCATCGGCCGTGGTCTACTTCGCCTCCGACGACGCCGGCTTCGTCACCGGTCAGACCCTGTCGGTCTCGGGCGGCCTCACGATGGCCTGAGCGGTCGCCCGATCGCCTCAGGCACTGGGGCGAACGCCGGATCGCTCCACCTGACGACGCGGTCAGACGCTCAGCGGAACACGTGGTCGGCGACGTCGACGTCGTGGGTCATCGCCCAGAAGTCGACGAGCCGCCACGGCAGGATGGCGACGACACGGCCGGCATCGTTCCGATACCACGGCTTCATCGCCGGATGCGTCCAGATCAGTCGCTCGTGCTGCTCGTCGAATCGACGGTTGTACTCGGCCGTCGGCGCCTCCTTCGGTTCGATCGTCCGCGCGCCACGGCGCGCCAGCTCGGCGAGGCAGCTCGTGATGTGGCGGACCTGGCACTCGGCCTGGAAGATCGCACTGCCGCCGTGACCGAGGCCGGTCGTCGGCCCCTGGAGCAGGAAGAAGTTGGGGAAACCCGGGACGGAGATGCCGAGGTACGTGGTCGGGTCGTCGTCGGCCCACTCGTCGGCGAGCGTCCGTCCGTCGCGGCCGACGATGCCGAGCCGGGCCGCACCCTGGAAGACCTCGAAGCCGGTGGCGAACACGACGACGTCCACCTCGTGCTCCTCGCCCGCGGCGTCGACGACGCCGGACTCGGTCAACCCGGCCGCAGCCTCGGGCACGAGCCGGACGCTCGGGCGCGTCAGGGCGTCGAACCAGCCGTTGTCGAGCACGATCCGCTTGCCGTACGGCGGATACGTCGGCATGCAACCGGCGAGCAGATCCGGCCGATCACCGACCGTGTCGACGATGTGCTGAGCCATCTCTTGGCGATGACGTTCGTTGACCCGGTTGATCGAATCGGTGCGCGGCCAGTCGGGGTCGCGTTCGAGGTGTGGCAGCAGCCCGTCGCCGTAGCGCCACCACATCGAGAACCGGAACCACTTGGCGTACAGCGGCACGTGCTCGAACAGCCACTGCGATCCGGCGGGAATCTCGTCGTGGTACCGCGGAATGGGCCGCGCCCACTGGGCGGTGCGCTGCACGATCGTCAGCTGCTCGACCCGGTCGGCGATCGCCGGCACGATCTGGTTCGCCGACGCTCCGGACCCGACGACGGCAACCCGACGACCGTGCACGTCGAGGTCGTCGGGCCAACGAGACGAGTGGAACGCAGGGCCCTCGAAGCGTTCGAGTCCAGGCAGGTCGGGCACGACGGGCACGTTGAGCTGACCGATCGCACTGACGAGCACCCGGCAGGTCCGCGTGGTCGTGGTGTCGTTCGCGTCGTCGGGTGTTCTGAGTTCGACCTCCCACCGCGCGGCCTCGTCGTTCCAGCGTGCGCCGACGACGGTCGTGTCGAACTCGATCCGATCGGTCACGCCGAAACGGTCGGCCGTGTCGGTGAGGTACTGCTCGAGTTCGGGCTGCAGCGCGAAGTAGCGGGACCACCGCCGTGGCGGGGCAAACGAGTACGAGTAGGCGTGGTTCGGGGTGTCCACGCCGGCGCCCGGGTACCGGTTGTCGCGCCACACCCCGCCCACGGACGACTCGCGCTCGACGATCGTGTGGTCGATGCCGAGTTCGCCGAGCCGGTGCGACAGCGCGATCCCGCTGCTCCCGGCGCCGACCACGAGCACCTCGTGGTCCAGCTCGGACCGCTCCGGGGCCGCGACGAGGAGGGTGTCGGCGGGCCACTCGACGGCTCGGGAGGCGAACCCGAGTTCCTCGCGAACGAGTGGGGCGTACTCGGGCGGCACCTCCTGACCGAGACACACGCTCATCATCTGGACCATGCGCTGGTCACCCGGATCCGCGATCTCGGCGTCGGGCCCGAGCCGGCCGGATCGGACGAGTTCGACCACCGCCTGTCGGATCTCGTCGGCGATCGGGGCCGGGAGGCCGGCGTCCTCGTCGGCGATCAGCCGGACGTCGCGCCGCGGGGTGAACGGCGGCTCGAGCCAGCGCCGATCACCGGTGGCGTGAGCGACGACCATCAACAGCACACGAACGTCGGCGTCGGCGACCGCATCGACGATGTCGTCGTGCTCGATCGGGTCCTCCACGCTCGCCATCCTCGCGAACGGTCGCTCACCGGCTCGATTCGTCGTGCGACGGCGCCGCCCCGATTCGGCTGCCGCTGGCTGCGCTCGCGAGACTTCGCCGATGGGAGACGCTTTCATCATCGACGCCTGCAGGACGCCCCGGGGCATCGGCAAGGTCGGCAAGGGGTCGCTGGCCCACCTGCACCCGCAGCACCTCGGCAAGACCGTGCTCGAGGCGATTCGCGACCGCAACGAGTTCGACACCGCCGAGGTCGACGACATCGTGTGGGGCACGAGCGCGCAGGTCTCCGAGCAGGGTGGCGACCTCGGGCGGATGTCCGCGCTGGCCGCGGGCTACGACGTCAAGGCGTCAGGTGTGACGCTCGACCGGTTCTGCGGCTCGGGGATCACATCGGCGAACATCGCCGCCGCGTCCGTCATGTCGGGCATGGAGGACCTCGTGATCTCGGGCGGCTGCGAGATGATGTCGCTGCCGAAGAAGGGGATGCTGCCGATCGGTGCGAAGAACCCCGACCTCGAGGAGATCCACCCCCAGTCGCACCAGGGCGTGTGCGCTGACGCGATCGCCACGCTGGAGGGCATTCCCCGCAACGCGCTCGACGCACACGCCGCCGAATCGCAGGCTCGGGCCGCGACCGCGATCGAGGAGGGCCGCTTCGACAAGGCGCTGATCCCGGTGCTCGACCACGACGGGTCGGTCGCGCTCGACCGCGAGGAGTTCCCCCGCCCCGGCACGACCGCTGAGAAGCTGGGCCAGCTCGCCCCGAGCTTCACCCAGCTCGCCGACTACCAACACGTCGACGAGGACGGGAATGCGTCGAAGTCGTTCCGCGAGCTGATCAACCAGAAGTACCCAGACCTCGACATCCAGCACGTCCATCACGCCGGCAACTCGTCCGGCGTCGTCGACGGCGCCGCAGCGATCCTGTGGGCGAGCGAGCAGTACGCGTCGGCCAACGGACTCGCACCGCGGGCGCGGGTCGTGGCCACAGCG
>JBCBDK010000024.1:0-15802 GCA_038529675.1 Actinomycetota bacterium | reverse complement strand
CTTCGCCGACGAGAGCCGCCGTCCGGAGAGGCCCGGCAGCAGCTCTCCGCCGATGGTGGTCGTGTCCACGCGATGCGTGTACCGGTAGACCTCGTCCGACCCGCAGGTCGGGCACGGCGACGCTGGATCCCCCTCGGTGGCCGCGAGATCCTTCGGGGCCAGGCCCAACGCGTCGGCGAGCGCCCGTTGCGACTGGAGCGAGGCGGTTCCGTCACGCTCGATCCGCTGAATCGTGCGCGTGTTCAACCCCGTTGCCCGGGCCAGCTCCTCCTGCGACCACGCACGTTCGTCGCGCAGCTCGCGGATCAGCTTGGCGTTCACACGCATCGGAGGCTCCTCGATTCGTTGGTTCATGCCGACGACTGTTCGTCGAGGACGCCGCCGACCGCAACGGCGCCGACCCGACACTTCCACGACAACCGGGCGACGGCCAGCCGACACCATGGCACCAGGCGGCACGCCGGCCAGTTTCGGGCCGGTCGGGAATCGAGTGAGCCGATCAGCCGTCTGCGTCAGCCGTCGGCATCGGCGTCGGCATCGGCGTCGGACGGTTCGTCGGACTCATCGGACGATGCGGTCTCGTCGTCGGTCGCATCGCCGACGGCGGCGTCATCATCGGGCTCGCCGTCGGTCGCTTCCTCGTTCAGCGGCGCACCGAGGCCGAGCACCTCGACGGCCTCATCGATGAGCCCGCCGGCTTCCTGCACCTTCTCCTGGTACGTCCCGAGGTCGCCATCGCTCAGCGCCTGGTCGGCCTCCGCGAGCACGATGTCGAGCCGCACGAGGATGTCCTCGGCGTTCTCGTCGAGCCGCACTGCGCCGCCTCCGTCGTCGTCATCTCCGGTGTCGACGTCCGGCTCGTCCTCCGTCGAGATCCCTCCGATTCGATCGCCGGTGTTGGCATCGAAGCCCGGGAACAGCTCACGGAGCGCACCGCTCACGGTCGGAGCGAGGACGGAGTTCTCGTCGTAGGTGACGATCACCTGACGGAACTCGGTGGTCGAGCGGATGACGCTCGACTCTTGGCTGACGTTCACGTAGTACGGCCGGATGTAGATCAGCCCGTCGGCGACGGGGATGATCTGGAGATCGCCGAAGCGGACCGTCGTACCACCGTCGGCGTCGTTGTCGAGCGTGATGCGGTCGGAGATCTCCGGGGTCGACTCGGCGTTCGACGCGACCCGGAGCGGCCCGTCGGGCAGTCCGCCATCGCCGGGTTGGACGATCCAGGTCGTGAGCTTGCCGTAGTTGTCGGGCTCGCTCGACGCGGTCATGTACGCCTGCAACTGCGTCCGCTGATCCGCGGTCGAGAACTCGACGAACGGGCGGAAGATCACGAACTCCTCATTCGTCGGCTCGTCTTGGGGAGCCGTATCGAAGAAGGTGTAGTACGGCGGGAACCTCAGCGCATTCGACTCGCGGGCGAACGTGTTCGATGCCGCCGTGGCCGCGTCGGCGTTTCCCGGGACCACGGTGGTCTCGTTCGGATCGGTGGGCGGCGCCTGCGCCACGGACCAGGCGCCGGTCCGGGGATAGAACAACTCGGGTGCGATGCGGTACTTCGAGTACCGGTCGGTCTGCACCCGGAACAGATCCTCCGGGTAGCGGAGGTTGTCGCGCAGGTCGTCGGGCATCTCGTCGAAGCTCGTGAACAGGTCGGGGAATGCCGACTGCCACGCCCGGATGATCGGATCGACGTCGTCGATGACGTACAGCGTGACCTCGCCGGTGTACGCGTCCACCACGGCCTTGACCGAGTTGCGGACGTAGTTGTCGCTCGACGACAGGCCCGACCGGTCCGACAGCTGGATGTCGCCGACGCTCTCTGAGTAGGGATACCTGCTCGTGGTCGTGTAGGCGTCGACGACCCACACCACGCGGCCGTCGAGCTCGACCGGGTAGGGGTCGGCATCGTAGGAGAGGAACGGCGCGAGCTTGGCGAGCCGGTCGTTCACGTTCCGCACCCACAGCATCTGACTGTCGCTGTCGATCGCACCCGAGCCGATGATGTTGTACTCGAGGAACGCGAGCGCGAACGCCGCCTGCCGTGCAAACGACCCCATGTCGACGCCGAGCGACCCCTCGTACTGGTGCGGCTCGTCACACGCGTTCTCGGTGGACTCGGTGTTCGTGATCGCGTACCCGGTCAAGGACGGGCTGAAGTACAGCTCCGGCCTCTCGAGGGCCGGCACGGTGTACGCCGGACGTTCGTTCTGCTGGACCGAGCTCGCGGGAGCGACGACCAGCCCGCACCCGCGCGTGTTGATCAGGTGCAGGCCTTGCCAACTGCGGTTGGTGACGCCCGACAGGTCGAGCTCACGGGCGGCGACGAGCACCTGCTCGGGTTCATCACGAGCGGTGCTGTCGAGTTGGTATCGGTCGACGTCGAGGTCGTCGATCGTCAGCCCGGCCTCCTCGCCGCGGTCGAAGATGAACCTGTTCTCCATCGCGGCCGGATTGAGCAACCGGACGTTGTCGATGGCATCAACATCGGACTCGACCTCGGCCGTGGTCAGGTCATCGAATGCGATGTCGCGGACCTCGACCTCCGTCAAGCCGTACGCCTGCCGAGTGGCAACGACGTTGCGCTCGATGAACGTCGCCTCACGCGACTCTTCGTTCGGGTTGACGACCAGGCCCTGCACGACCGCCGGGTAGATCACACCGCCGACGATCGAGACGACGAGCCACAGCGCCGACGCGATGAGCGGAAGCCGGAACGAGCCGGTCCGCGCGACCGACAGGTACAGCCCAGCGGTCAGGATCGCGATCAGAATCAGCAGCATCAGCGCCGGGAGCTGCGCATTGACGACGGAGTACGTCGCACCCTGGACGATGCCCGTCTGGTCGTTGGTGAGGTCGTAGCGATCGAGGAAGTAGTCACCGGCCTTGACCACGGCGAGCACCGCAAGCAGCACGGCGATGTGCGTCTTGGTGCCGGCGCTCACGACGGGCACGGGCGACACGAGTTCGACCCCACCGTTCAGGAAGTGTGCGGCCGCGGTGAGCAGCAGCGTGACGACCAGCGCGGCGAACATCCAGTCGAGCAGGAAGGTGAGGAACGGCAGCTGGAAGACGTAGAACCCGACATCGCGACCGAACTGCGCGTCGTCGACGCCGAAGTCCTGCGCGTTGCGGAACAGCAGCCAGTCCTGCCATCGGCCGATCGCCGGCGCCGCCATCATCAGCCCGAGCAGGATCGCGACGCCGTAGCGCACGAGGCGAAGGCGACGGCCGAACACCTCGTGGAAGCGTTCGACGTACGGGTGCACGTTGGCGGAGAACTCCGCCGGCGCCAGCCGATCGGCGATCGCGAGGTTGACCGCGGCGATGATCGCGAAGATCGCGAAGAAGCCGGCGAACATGGTGACCTTGGCGCCGATCACACCCCAGAACACGTCGCCTCGCCCGAGTGAGTCGTGCCAGAGATAGTCGACGTAGAACCGGGCGATGGCCCGGCCGAAGATCAGGACGAAGAGGAAGAGGCCACCGAAGACGATGAGCGCCGCACGGCCGCTCACACGGAATCGGGAGCGTTCGACCGGAAGGTCAGACGAGCGCCGCATCCAGCCCGAGGCTACCGAGGGCTGTGATCGTCAAGACGGCACGAGCTGCAACATGCAACGACAACCCGGATGGGCAGGTGTCTGGTCGTGCCCGGTCGGGAAGGGCTCGCCGTGCGGCACCGGCTCCGACAACGCGTTGTCGTCGCAGTCCGGGCACGCCGGGTGCCGTGTGTCGATCGTCCAGCGCACCATCGAGCCGTCGGGCAAGACCGCCGACCGGCCGGCACCGTGTGCGACACGAAACACATCGTCGAGCACCTCGTCGATGTGGCGGGTCTTCACCTCGCGGTACACCGCACGGACTTTCTTGGTCAGCGAATCGGTGTCGCCGTCGGCGTCGCCGACCGCACGCTCGAGACGGTCACGCAGCGGACCGACCAACCGTTCGCCGAGCTGATCGCCGGCGCGGTCGACGCAGCGCCGACCCGCAGGTCGACGCAGCTTGACGATCGAGTCGGCGTCGGTCGACGCTGCCCCCGCCTGGGCGCCGAGGAGCAGGTCGTCGCTGACGGCGTCGACGTAGCGACCGATCTGTTCCGGTGCGACGGGGACGAGGTGGTCGAGCGAGGTGACCGCGGCGGCGGTACGCAACGTGTCGAGCACGTCGTTCTGTTCGTCGGCAAGCACCCGCTTCAGCTTGCGGGCTGCGGCGACGATGAGCGGCGTCAGCTCCGCATCGCGCACGGCGAAGGGCCCGTCGACCTCGTCCGGATGCTCGTCGTCGGTCACGTCGTCGTCGGTCTCGGCGGCAAGATCCGCTCCCGAGTCGGCGGTGTCGCCGAGCGTGGCGGATGTCGCGGCAGGCTCGTCGGCGTCGTCGTCGACCTGCGCGTCGTCGGTCTCGGTGGCCGCCCCGTCGACGGCATCGACTACTTCCTCCGCCTGGACGTCGTGGTCGATCTCGGTGTCGTCCGTCTCGGTGGAATCGGCCTGGTCGTCGGCCGTGTCGGCCTCGTCGTCGGTGTCGGTCTCGGAGCGCAGCCGAGCGAACAGATCGACGACCACGTCGGCCGACGCCTCGTCACCGGTCCCCGCTGCGTCGATCGAGTCGGCATCACCGGCGTGGTCGGCATCACCGGCGTCGTCGACATCGAGGCCCGCGCCCACCTCGGCCTGGTCGAAGGGTGTGGCGCCCTCGCCCGTCGGCTCGTCGTCGGTCGACGTAGCCGTCGCCGATCGTTCGGCATCTGACGCGTCCTGCTCGGTCGTCTCGGGATCGGACAGCTCGGTCTCGGCATCGGCATCGACATCGGTGGTGTCGGCCGACTCACCGGGGACGATCACGTCCACGGATGCCGTCGGCTCTAGCGCGGCCGACTCGTCACGCGCGACCATGACCGGAACCGGGCCGGTGGTCGGCGTGAGGTCGACGTATTCGTTCGGCTCGCCGAGCGGTTCGAGTTCGGCCATGACGTCGACCGCGGCGACCCGTGCCTGCTCGAACGCGGCGACGAGGCGGTCGCGGCCATGGACGAGTTGTTCGATCTGCTCGCGCGCCAGTTCGCGGCGACGTGAGAGTTCGGACAGCACCCGCTCGCGATAGGCCCGCGCCTCGTTGACCATCTCCCGGCCCTGCTGTTTGGCCATCTCGACCTCGGACTCGGCGTCGGCGGCCGCGTCGGTCCGTCGACGCGATGCCTCGGCGTCGGCTTCCTCACGAAGCCTCGCCGCCTCATCACTCGCTTCGGACACGAGCTGCGCCGCGGCCTGTTCGGCCTTCTCGCGGATCTCAGCCGAACTCGCCCGGGCCGCGCTCAGCACGCGGGCGGTCTCCTCACCGAGGAGTCGGGTGAGCGTGTCCTCGTCGAGGCGCGCCGACACGTCGGGCGAGGTCTGCGCCGCTTCGACCTCGCGCTCGAGGAATCGAACGCGCTCGGTCAGGCGCGACATCTCGGCCGCAACCATCTGCAGGAAGTCGCGGACCTCGTTCTGGTCGAAGCCCCGCCGAGCGGTCGAGAACGAGGCCTCGGCCACCTGCGCAGGCGCGGCAGGATCGGATCGCGAGAACGACATCGCCATGCGTGGCAACGCTACGCGCCCTGAGTGAGGGATTGGTGGAGGGTCGGGGGTTCGGGGGTTCGGGTCGCCTCAGTTGGATTTCGTCCCCGAGCAAGAATCCAACTCAGTTGGATTTCGTCCCCGAGCAAGAATCCAACTCAGGACGGTGTGACCTGCTCGATCGGATCGCCGCCGAGTTCGAGCAGCGCGGCGAGCGCCTCGTCGAGGGTCGCCACCGGGACCAGTTCGACCTCGCCGTCGCCGGCATCTCGCAGGCAGTCGATCCGACACACGTCGTCGGAATCGGCGTCGGGCTCGGCGAGTTCGCTCTGCCCCGCCGGGACGATGAAGACGTCGACGCCGTGCTGCTGGACGGCATGGACCTTCTGTTCCAGACCGCCGATCGGACCGACGTTGCCCTCGAGGTCGATCGTGCCCGTGACCGCAATGTTGCGGCCGCCGGTCAGGTCACCGTCGGTGAGCTCGTCGATCAGCGCCAGCGTGAACGCCAACCCCGCAGACGGACCGCCGATGGCGCCGGTGTCGACGCTGACGTCGAACGGCAGATCCACCGTGGCGGTGTCGAACGGGATGAACCCGACGATCGTGCGGTCCGGGTCGTCGGGCGCACTGGACAGCTCGACGGTCACGTCGAGGACACCGACATCGGGCCGGCGGATCTTCATGTCGACGAGATCGCCCGGTGACCGGCCTGCCAGTTCCTCGGACAACTGCGCGAGGTTGCCGACCGGAGCGCCGTCGATCTCGAGGATCGTGTCGGCCGGATCGATCTCGTCGTCGGACGGGAACGACTCGATGCAGTCGAAACCGTTGTCGTCGGGCACCCGGCAGAGCACGTCCTGCACCACGACCTCGCCCGGTTCGATCGTCGGTTCGTAGCCCGCCGCCAACAGCGCCAGGTACTGCGCCTCCTGCGTTGCGGTCCGCATCTGCTGGAGGCTGATCTGGCGGTTCTGCGAGGGCGTCCGTCGGCCGAACTTGTCCTCCTCGGTGAGGAGGTCCACCGTTGGCTCACCTCGACCCAGCAGCCACGAGAGCAGCGACTGTTGCGGTGCCGACACGGTGACGAAGAAGAAGTCTGCGGCGGTCTCGAATCGGGGCACGTCGGCCGGGAGGTCGGTGAAGACGACGCGGTCGTTCACCGACTCTGCGGAGGCGGGGATCCGGGCGAACGGTGCCGGCTGCAACTCACCGAGTCGACGGTTCTCGGTCTCGGCGAACCACTGAGCCGGGACGATCGACGAGACGGCGACGGTCACGAGCACGACGATCGCGACGACGGCGACGGCGACGGCCCACCATGGCGTCGGGCGTGCCGCGGCTGCCACGACTTCGTCGGTCGAACTCGGTACGGTCTTGGTCGTCGTGTCGGTCACGGATCTCACCACTCAGGCTGCGTGGATGGCGGGGCTCGCCATCGCCGCGCTGGTGTTCGCGGGGTGGCGCAAGACTGCCAGAGCGGCCCCGCGAATCCCACGCAGGGAGCCGAGAATCGCTCGACCCCGCGTACCGATCGGAATCGCCGAGACCGTCGTCCCGCTGTACCGGCAGCCGAACCCGCTCCGCCGCGTGTTCGCCGCCGCAGCATCGGCCGGTATCGGCGTCGTCATCGGCGCCGTCGCTGCGATCATCATCGCGTTCGGGTCGGCGTGGCTGGTGATCACGCTGACCGACCTGCTGAAGCAGTGACCGCACCCGACGACGCTGCGAGTCGCCGCCGGGCGGTGGCGATCGCAGGCCACAACGGCGACCGCGCCATTGCGACCGCAGCGGTCGACGATTCCGACCCGTCGGTGCGTGCCACGGCGTTGGGCGCGCTCGAGCGCCTCGGCATCCTCGACGACGCCACCCTCGTCGGAGCGTTCGACGATGCTCACGTCACCGTGCGCCGGCGGGCTGCCGAGCTGGCGGCCACCCACCCCGAGGTCGATCTCGTGCCACTCCTTCACGACGACGACCCATCGGTCATCGAGGTCGCCGCCTGGTCGTGCGGCGAGCACGAATCGGATCGCAGCGCGGTGGTCGAGCGTCTGATCGAGCTCGCCGACCACCACGAGCCGTTGGTGCGCGAGTCGTGCGTGGCTGCGCTCGGCGCCATCGGCGACCCACGCTCCGTCGAGACGATCTGTCGCGCCGCGACCTCCGACAAGCCTGCGGTGCGGCGGCGCGCCGTGCTCGCGCTCGCCCCGTTCGACGGCGAACAGGTCGAAGCGGCGCTGCGAGCGGCGCTCGACGATCGTGACTGGCAGGTCCGCCAGAACGCCGAGGACCTGACCGGTCAGAGCTCGTAGCGGTAGACGTTGGTGTCGCGGATCTCGAAGCCGATCCGCTGGTACAGCCGGTTGGCCGCTTCGCGTGAGGGGCGGCTGGTGAGGGCGACGTTCTTCGCACCGCGCTCGCGCGCCACGTCGAGCGCGGCGTCATTGAGCAGCCGGCCGACGCCGTGCCCGCGGGCCGCGTCGTCCACCACGACGTCCTCGATCCAGGACTTCAGCCCGGTGGGGATCCGATAGAACGCGAGCGTCAGGCTGCCGACGATCTCGCCGCCGACTCGTGCGAGGAAGAGCACGGTGTCAGCGCCATCGACGAGATCGCGAAGGTCCTCAGCGGTCGGCGGGGGCGACGACGACGAGAGCTGGGGGATCAATCGTTCGAACGCACCGACGAGCTCGTCGTCGACGCGTTCGGCGATCTCGATCGTTGCGGTGTCTCCATCGGTCACGACGCGGACCCTATCGACGACTCCACCAACGAGTGAGGACGTCGTCGGAGAGCCGGGTCGCGCAGCGGTAGCGTCGACGTCGTGGGTACCGAACACGTGCGTTGGCTCGCCGAACCCCGACTCGAACGTCCGGTCGTCATCGCGGCGTTCACCGGCTGGAACGACGCCGGCGATGCGGCGTCGACCGCGATGAGCACGATGATCGAGTCGTGGGAAGCGGAGGCGCTCGCCGAGATCGACCCCGAGGTCTTCACCGACTTCGCCACCGTCCGGCCCCAGGTGCGCCTCGACCAGGACAGGCGACGTTCGATCGTCTGGCCAACCGTCGGCGTGTGGTCGGCGTCACTGCCGGGCACCGACGTCGTGCTCGTCCTCGGGCCCGAGCCGGCGCTGCGCTGGCGGTTGTTCACCGAGCAGCTCACCGGCATCGCCGAACGGTTCGGTGCGTCGATGGCGATCACGATCGGTGCGCTCCTCGCCGACGTACCTCACTCGCGCCCAGTGCCGCTCGTCGGCACGGCGTCCGACGAAACGCTGATGGAGCGGTTCGAGCTCGAGACGTCCTCGTACGAGGGTCCGACCGGCATCGTCGGCGTGCTTCACGATGCGCTGCAGCGGGCCGGACTGCCGACCGCGTCGCTGTGGGCGGCCGTCCCCGGGTATGCGTCCCAGGTGCCGTCGCCGAAGGCAGCGATGGCGCTGGTCGAACGGACCTGCTCGATGCTCGGATCCCCCGCGCCGCTGCACCGCCTCGCCCGCGAAGCCACCGAGTACGACGACCGGGTGGCGACGCTGATCGGCGACGACGCCGACATGCTCGACTACCTCGATCGGATCGAGTCGATGGCCGACGAGCAGGCGAACGCCGCCGACGATCTCGGCAATGCAGCACCGGTCGACGGCGACGAACTGCTCGCGGAGGTCGAGCAGTTCCTTCGCGACTCCAACGACGACACCTGACGCTGGCCGGCCGAGCGACGATGGCCGTCAGGTTCGCCAGATCTCGTCGCGGACCGAGTCGAACGTCGCGGCGGTGGCTTCACCGTCGATCGCAGCGAAGGCAAGTGGGCCCCACCATTGGGCGCCCGCAGTGGCCTCGGGGAGCGCGTCGCGCGTGAACCAGCCGACGTCGCCGGTCTCGAGCGGATGCCCGACGAGATCGCCGCCCGTCGCACGGCAGTGGAACAGCAGCATGTACATCCCGAAGCGGCTGAAGCCCATCCGTTGACCGTCGATCACGCCGAGGAGCGACACCGGCTCGCAGGCGATCCCGGTCTCCTCGGACACCTCCTTGACCGCGACCTCAGCGGGCGAGTAGCCGATGTCGGCCCAGCCGGTGGGGTACAGCCAGATGCCCGAATCCTTGCGCTGAACGAGCAGGATCTCGCCGTCGTCGTTGCCGACGATCGCCCCGACGGCCGTCTTCGGCGTGACGTACCCGGGCACGCCCTCGCCGATCGAGTCGAGCCACTCCCCCACGAAGTGATCGATCTCGCGACGCGTCTCGATCCGGTCGGCGTCGGCCGCTTCGAGCTCACGGACGGCGGCCTTGATGTCGGCTGCCACGTGCAGGACCTCTTCGTACCGTTCGCGTTCGTAGAGACTCTCGGTGAACGCGAGCCCGGTCCGGGCGATGCCGGCGAGCGTCTCGCTCCACCGAGCCATGTCACGTGCGTCCGCGGTCACGATCCGACCCTACGTGCCCCGATGTTGGATTCTGTCCCCGAGCAAGAATCCAACTCGACCCGAAGAAGTTGGATTCTGTCCCCGAGCAAGAATCCAACTCGGGTCAGGCGACCGCGTGGAGGAGGGCCTTCTGGATCTCCTTGCGGTGGGTGGCGCTCGTGACGAGACCGCCCGACCACGTCCGGACGTAGAACGTGTCGACGACCTCCTCGCCGATCGTCTGCACCGTGGCGTGGCGGATGTCGAGGCCCATCTCGGCGAGCGCCTTCGTGATCCGGTGGAGGATGCCGACCTTGCTGACCGCTCGCACCTCGACGACGGTCGCGTTGGACGATCCACCCTCGATGAACTTCACCTTCGGCGGGCCGGGTTCGGCCGCCTGGGTCGACTTGCGACGCCGATAGGTCGCTGCCCGTTCCGTCAGTCGCGCCTCGATCGCCAGTTCGTGAGCGATGCCCTTGCGAAGATCGGCCTTGAGGCTGCGCCAGTTGATCCCATCCGGATTGGCGACCCGGAACTGCGATGCCGCCATACCTTGCTCGTCGGAGTGCGCCCGAGCGGTCAGCACGTCGAGACCGTGCAGCGACAGCACCCCGGCGACCTGACTGAACGTGCCCGACGAGTCAGGACTCACCGCGGTGATGAGGTCGTCGACGCGGGTGAGGTCGACCTCGCCGGCCGCCATCTTCGACAGCGTGTCGGCGTCAGGGAACAGCCGCCAGCGTCGCTCCTTGGCATCGCCACCGCCGAGCACGTGGCGGGTCCGGTCGACCAGCTCGGCGACGAGCTCCTGCTTCCACGAGTTCCACGCCGACGGCCCCGTCGCCTTCGAGTCGGCGATCGTGAGCGCGTGCAGGAGGTCGAGGGTCCGAACCGACCCGACCAGCCCGGCGATGAGGTCGGTCGTGGCCGGGTCGCCGATGTCGCGGCGCATCGCGACGTCGGGCAACAGCAAGTGGTGCTCGACGAGAGCGACGAGCGTGTTGACGTCGTGGCGGCCGTAGCCGAGTCGTGGGGCGATCTCGCGGACGAGATCCATCCCGACCTCGGTGTGATCGCCCGGGTACCCCTTGCCGATGTCGTGGAACAGGGCGCCGAGCACGAGCAGGTCGGGCCGATCGACGTCGTCCGCGAGCTCGGCTGCGTTCGCCGCCGCCTCCCACAGATGACGGTCGACCGTGAACCGGTGGTAGGCGTTGCGCTGCGGCCGGGAGCGGTTCGGCTCCCACTCCGGCAGGATCCGCGACACGAGGCCGCGCTGGTCGAGCGCTTCGAACACCGGGATCGCGTGATGCCCCTCGAGCAGCAGTGCGACGAGCAGGTCGGAGGCGCCGACCGGCCAGTTCCCCTCCCAGGACTCGGCATCGGCACCGAGGCGCTCCAACGCCGCTCGGCCGATCCGGACCCGGTGACGCGCTGCGGCGACCGCAGCCTGCAGTACGAGCGTGGAATCGGTGCCGGGGTCGGCACCGTCGGCGAGTTCGATCTCACCGCGTCGCAAGACGACGGCCGACGACAGCGGCCGGTCCGGCTCGTCGCTGGGCTCGAACGCCCGACTCCAGTTCTCGTCACAGAGCCACGACACCGCCCGCCCGGCGACGGCGACGTCGGCCATCAACGCATCGGCGTCGTGCCACCCACCGGCCGCCGCGATCGCATCCTGATCCTCCAAACGCATGATCTCGCCCGGTCGGCCCGTCGCCTGATGCAGCGCGACCCGCGCCCGCAACAGCACGTCGTAGCAGTCGTCGAGTTCCTGCAGGTCCTGGGGGAGCACGTCGAGCCCACCGGCCATCGCCCACCACACGGTCTGCACGTCGCGGAGGCCGCCGTGTCCGGCCTTCAGGTCCGGTTCGAGCCGGTAGGCGACGTCGGCGGACTCGGCCTGGCGAGCGAGCATCCGCTCGCGAAGCGCTGCGAGGAACGTCGAGCGCTTCCGCTCCCACGATCGGCGCCCGCGTGCCATGACCTCCTCGGCGAGCTCCGCGTCGCCGGCGAGGAAGCGAGCGGTCAACAGCGCGGTGGCCGAATCGAGATCGCCCGTCACCAGGTCGACCTGTTCGTCGACGCGCCGTACCGCGTGACCGAGCTTCACCTTGGCGTCCCACAGCGGGTACCAGATCGCGCTCGCGACCGGCTCGATCTCCTTGGCCACCTTGCGAGGTTTGGCGTCGTGGACGAGTAGCAGGTCGAGATCGCTGTACGGCGCCAGCTCGCCACGTCCGTAGCCGCCGACGGCGAGCAGAGCCAGCGAGCTCGAGGTCGGGTGTGCTGCGACCGCCCGCTCGAACAACGACACGACCCAGCGATCGGTCAGCTCGGCGAGCGCTCGGCAGTACTCACGCCCCCGGCGCGGCTCACCGCCGGGCCCGGCGTCGGCCGCGGTGGCGATGTGTCCCTCCCGGTCCGTGAGGATCGAGTCGGCGACGGTCACGAGGGAACGTCGACGGTGAGACCGAGGACGGCGAGGCGGGCGCCGTCGCGAGCGGACGTGACCGTGATCGGGAGGATGCCGTCTGACGCGTCGATCACCAGATCATAGGTGTCGACGTCCACGCCGAGGTCGTTGAACACGACGGGATCGGATCGCTGACGATCGAGGCCGTACCGATCGTGGTCGTGACGGCGGCTCGCCTCGCGGTGCGATGGCGGCGCTGGCCGGGGATCGCCACGACCTGACCGATCCTCGAAGCCCTCCGCAGTACGGTGGGGCGAGATGCGCGGTGGCAGCCGGATTCGTCGGCCTCGTCGATGGCTCGCGGCGACGGTCGTGGTCGGTGGCCTCCTCGCCGGCTGCACCGACGGCGGCGAGACGACACCGCCGACGACCATCATCCCAGGCACGACGGTGCCGCCCGAGCCTCGGGTCGACGACGGCGTGCTCCGGCTCGGCGTGCTGCTCCCGAGTGAGAACCCACTCGTCGCCGACGCGATCGACTCGACGGTCCGCACTGCGGTCGACTCGATCAACCAGGACGGTGGAGGCGTGCTCGGTTCGGACGTCGATGTCATCGCCGTCGACGAGGGCGGCTCGACCACCGAGGCGACGCAGGCGGTGACCTCGCTGGTCGAGAGTGGCGTCGACGCGATCATCGGGCCGATCACCTCGACCTACGCGGTCACCGTCGTCGACATCGCGTCCACGGCCGGCGTGGCGACGTGCTCGCCGACGGCCACGGCCGGGATCCTGGACGAGATGCCTGACGAGATGTTGTTCTTCCGGACGATCGCCAGCGACTCCATGCAGGCGACCGCCATCGCCGAGACCGCCGAGAACACCGGCGCCCGTTCCGCAGTCGTCGCCCACGTCGACGATGCCTTCGGTCGCCCCTACGCCGACGCTGTCGCCACCGCGCTCGACGTCCGGGAACTCGACCTGGTGGACCTGGTCGGCTTCACGCCAGGTGTGGACGTCGCCGACGCCGTGGAAACGGTCGGCGACACCGATGCCGAGGTGCTGATCGTCTTGGCGTCGGGCCCCGACCTCGCATCGTTCCTCACGTCGCTCGGCGCGAGCAATCCGTCGGGTTTCGAGACGATCATCACCAACGACGCGATTCGGACGGCTGCGAATCAGCCCGTCATCGGCGAGCTCCCGTCGGCACTGCGCACCAGTCTGATCGGCGTCGCACCCCAGATCCTCGATCGGCGCGACGACGCCGACCGCATCGTGTTCGCACCGCAGATCACCGACTGCGTCACCTTGCTCGGTCTGTCGGCGGTGCAGGCCAACTCGGACGACCCGCTCCTGATCGCGGCACAGATGCCTCCGGTCTCGTCGGGCGGTCGGACCTGTCGAACCTTCCAGACCTGCGCAACGCTGATCGAACAGGACCGACAGGTCGACTACAACGGCCCGACCGGCCTGACCGAGTTGAACCGCGTCGGGGAGACGGTGCGCGCATGGTTCGAGCGATTCACCTTCGACGCCGACGGGACCGATCGCTTCGAGGGCGACTCGTTCCCGGTCAGTATCTAGCTCACCCGCCGGTCGGACCCGGGTTCGCTAGAGCAGCTCGTCGACCATCGCGAGGTAGCCGACGTAGAACGCGCCGAACTCGCCATACAGCGCCGAGCCCTCGTCGTAGCGCAGGGTGTACACGACGTCCTTGACGACCTCGGGGGTGACAGCGAACAGCGTCACACCCCACTCGTGGTCGTCGAGCCCGGTCGACGCCGTGATCAGTTGGACGAGCTTGCCGGCGAACTTCCGTCCGCTCGTGCCGTGCTCCATCATCATGTCTCGACGGCGATCGAACGGCGTGGCGTACCAGTTGGCGTGGGCGTCGCGTCGCTTGCTCATCGGGTAGAAGCAGAACGCCGGCTTGCCCTCGGGGGGCAGCTGGGGGTAGAGCCGGTCTTGGAGCATGTGCTCGGGAAGGCCCTTCGCGTACTCGCTCACCTCGGTGATCGAGACGTAGCTGTCGCACACGTCGAGCCCGGCCCGCTGGAGGCCGGTCTGCAACGTGCGCAACACCGCCCAGTGCGGCGACAGCGCCATCACGCAGATGTCGGCCTTGTGGCCGAGGATGGCTGCGGTGACGACCTGGGCACCGGCCGACTCGGCCGCGACCACGGCTGCGGTGACCGCGGCGCGGTCCGTCGACGGGGTGATCCGACCGAACAGGTGGGCGACGCCGACACCGACTTCCATTTCCATGAGCGTGAGGCTAGGCGTGACGGGTACCGGACCCGCCGGTCAATCGAGGCGTTCGGGGCTGTACACGTTGAACTCGTGACCTCGTACGAAGCCGGCGAGGACGAGGTTCGCCCGTCGCGCGGCGTCCACTGCGAGCGCGGTCGGTGCGCTCACGGCAACGAGGCTGCCGAAGCCGGCGGCCCAGGCCTTCTGCACCATCTCGATGCTCGCGCGGCCGCTCACGAACAGCCCCAGCCCGGCACCGGGAGCGGGCGACGCCGGCGCGGCCAGCAGCAGGGAGCCGACCACCTTGTCGACCGCGTTGTGTCGACCGACGTCCTCTCGACCGACGACGATGTGGCCGTCGGCGTCGAAGGCCGCGGCCGCATGCACGGCACCGGTCAGACCGAACAACGATTGCTGCTCGGCGGCCTGCTCCGGAATCGACGCCAGTCGATCCAGATCGACCGACTCAGGTGGTGACAGCGGGTCGAGGCGGGCGCACAACTCGTCGAGCTGATCGCTGCCGCACCACCCGCAGCTCGACGACACGTTGCCGAGGCGGGGGGTGGGGGTCGGCGCGACGCCGCCGGTCTCGACCGTCACCACGTTGAACTCCGAATCGACCGCGCTGCCGTCGGCGCAGTAGCGGACTCCCGTGATCTGGTGCCCGTCGAGGAGACCGTCCGTGAAGCAGAAGCCGGCGGCGAGCTCGTAGTCGTGGCCGGGTGTGCGCATCGTGGTCGCGACTCGCGCACCGTCGAGTTGGATCGACATCGGCTCCTCGACGATCAGCTCATCGGGTCGACGAGCCGACGAGCGAGCGCCAGCAGCTCCAGTGATCCGACTGACGAGCAGGCGACGGGTCCGGCCCCTCGGCACTACGCATCGACCCTTCGTCGGTCGACCGCAAGGCGGGCGAGCATGGCGCTGGCGAACTCGGCACACGAGCCCGGCGTGTGGTCGAAGTAGAACGACGGCTCGACCAGCTCGAGCTCCATCACCACGAGCGACTCGGGGTCGTCTCGACCGCCATCACCGTTCGGAGCGATGTCCACGCGGGCGAAGTGCAGAGCGCCGAGCCGGCGCACCGGCTCCGCAGCGAGGACCCGCTCGGCCAGCTCGCGCTCGGCAGTGGTCGGCGTCCGTGGGGCGATGTCCTCCTTTGCG
>JBCBDK010000023.1:9181-15875 GCA_038529675.1 Actinomycetota bacterium | reverse complement strand
GTTCGTCGAGCAGCGTCGTTCGCCGTTCGCCGACCACCTCGTGTGCGGTCGAGCGCAGCTCGGCGATCGAGGCCGACTGCTCCGGATCGTCGCCGTAGCGGGATTCGAGCCGCTCGATCGTGACGAGGAGCCGGGCGAGGACGGTGTCGCACTCCTCCGGTGTGGCGGCGCCGGCGACCGAACCGTTGAGCGTCTGCTCGACGAGCGCGAGTTCGGCATCGAACGCGGCTTCGGTCTCGGCTGCGCCCAGGCCGCGGCGCTTCGCGTCGAGTTGGGCCTGGACTCGGTTGGCGGAGCCGGTGACGTCGGCGACCGAGCGCACGATCGCCGTCCGCACGGTCGGATCGCCGCCTTCGAGGGCGGAGACCGTGTCGACGACCGCGTCGAGGTCACTCGTGATCGCATCGAGCCGTACCGCGATCTCGTCGAGTTTCGCCGACGTCGCCGCGTCCGCGACCTCGGCCTCGGCGGTGGAGATCCGCGACTGCAACGACGAGAAGGCGCCGGGGTTCGACAGGACGTCGACGGCGCGGTCGGACAGCTCGGCCACGCCGGCGTCGAGCTCCTCGGTGAGTTCGGCGACCCGATCGAGATCGATCGCCTCGACGTCGGCGACCGCCGACAGCTCGCCCCGGCCCCGTCGGAGCTGACCGAGCGCAGCGACGACCTGGTCGGGAGTCGAGGCCGTGGCGACGCCGTTCAGTACCTGGCGGACGTCGGCCTCGGCGGTGGCGAGCGTCGCCCGGGCCGCAGCGCGGCGACGCTCGACCAGGCGATACTCGTCGAGCAATTGCCCGGCGGTGGTGAGGAGGTCGTGTGCTGCGGCGCTGGCGTCGTCGGCCTCGTCGTCGGCGAGCCAGAGGTGACGATCGAGCGCTCGGCGGGCCGACGACGCAACGGTCTCCCACGTCCGTTCGGTGGCCTGGTCGTCACGGACGAGGCGGATCAGGTCGTACAGATCGCCGAGACCGGCGACGAGTGCGGCGTTGCCGACGCGCCCGACCCAGGCGTCGGCGGCGGCGGTGTGGTCGACGTGGTCGTGGTCGGCGAACGGCGTCCGCCACCACTGGACCGGGTGTGCCGTGGTCGGCTCGGCATCGACCACCTGGTCGCGGAACAGCACCATCGAGCCGTCGGCGAACGTCGAGAACCCGTGGCACGTGATGGCCTGGGCGATCTCGCGGCGAACCAGGTTGTACGGCATCAGCAGGTACTCGCCGCTCGCGCGGCGGTGGTACACGTACATCACGTCCTCGCCGTTGGGTGCGGCGAACACCTCTTCGTACTCGAGCCCGTCGACGTCGACGTCGAAGGTCCGCGTGCCGGTCGAGGTGAGATGGAAGCCGCCGGGGAAGATGATCCCCTCGCCGCCCGGCAACAGCCTCGACGACACGCCGGCCGCGTCGACGCGACGCCCCTGACGAGATCGGCGCGAGAAGACGTAGGTGCGGGCGGGCTCTTCGTAGAGATGGACGCGGATCAGCAGGATGTCGTCGATCGTGAGATGGTCCACGCGCAGATCGGCCAGCGACTGGCCGGTGTTCTCGATCGACTCGTCGATCTCGGCGTGCGAGCCCCCCTCGCCGGTCTCGACCCGGAGTTGGAGGCGGCCGCCACGAAACCCGACGAACACCTCGTCGTCGATCGACACGACCGGGTGGGCCCCGGCGCGCTGATCCTCGCGGGTGGCGGTCACCCAGTTGCGATCGTGAGGGTCGGGCCACGTGTAGTCACGTTCGCCGCGAGCGTCGAGGAACGTCGCGGTGCGGCCGCTGTTCTCCCCGGTGAGCGTCCAGCGGAACACGCGGACGTCGTCGACCCGATCACCCACCTGGAACACAGCGAGCAGTTGCTGCTGAGTGACCCGCAGGTCGCTGAACCGCGTCTTGCCGAAGAACCGGACGAGCTTGTCGAACTCGCCGCGGAACGCCGGGTCGGACAAGAAGTTCCGCTCGTCGTCCGCGGCGACCGGCACCAGTGGCGGGGCACCCGCACCCGCAGCGGGCCCGCTGCCCGCCGCCACGTCGCCGACCCGGTACAGCTGGAAGACCTGCTCGGGGGTCTGTACCGACAGCTCGACGTCGAGGTTGAAGCCGAGCAGCAGCATGTCGCCGATACGTGCGATGTCGCGGGGAACGCAGGCGAGGTCGGTCGCGACGCGGTCCGCGCCGGTCAGGCCGAGGCCGACCGAGCCGAACGCCTCGACCCGCCGGCCGTCGAGTTGCTGCGCCGCCGCTTCGAGCCGATCGGCCTGGCCGAGCGCGCGACGGCGGAGCAGGTCGTAGCTGCCGCCGCTGAGGCGGGCGGCGTCGTCGTCGGGCGCGCCGCCGGCGCTGGTGCCGCTCGGGGCGTCGGGAGTGGTGCCGGTGTCGGTCATGGGTGCGTCACGGACGTGTCGGCAGGACCGCGCCCGCCGACACGCCTCGCTGATCAGTCGTCGACGACCTCGGCGACGGTCTTGCCGGCAAGCTCACTGGACTCGATCGCCGCCTGCAACTGGCCGAGCAACGCCGAGCCATCACCGCCGTCTCCGATGCGCCCGCCCAGCCGGGCGACGAACTCCGCCACCGTGAGGTCGCGAATGCCGGCGGCCCCGATGCCGCCCACACCTGCGGCGACGTCCTGCACGAGGTTGGCGTCGCCGGACAGATACGGCTTGAGGAGGCGCTGCGCGTTCGGACTGTTGTCGACGAATCCGTCGATCGCCTGGCCGTGGCCGGCGGCGGAGAGGATCCGCTCGACGATGCCCTCGTCGGACACGATGCGCATGTCGGCGTTGGACATCGCCTCGCCGAGTGCGGCGGCGGCGGACTTGGCGACGTCGGCCTTGGCCTCGACGCCGGCGAGCGCGACCTCCTTCTCGGTGTCGAGGCGGAGCCGGAACTCCTCGTGCTCCTGGCCGGCGGAGGTCATGGCGCCGACACCCTCGGCCTTCGCCTTGAGGCCCTCGCCCTCACCCTCGAGGCGGGCCTGGGTGGCCTCGCCCTCGGCGGTGCCGAGCGCCCTGACGGCGTCGGCGTCGGCCTGCTTGACCTCGACCTCGGCGAGCCCGGTCGCCCGGATCGCCTCGGCCCGCTCACGCTCGACCTGCACGTCGGCGAGCCCATCGGCTGCGGCCTCGGCCTGGGCGCCTTCGGCCCGACGCTGGCTGGCGAGCGAGTCCTGCTGGGCCGCGTCGGCGTTGGCGCGAGCGAGGATCGTCTGGCGCTCCGCCTCGGCGGTGGCGGCCTGGCGCTTGGCGTCGGCTTCCTTGACCGTGCCGACGAACGACGCCTGTGCCATGCCCTCGGCGCTCTTCACCTCGGCGTCGGCCTGGCGCTGAGCCTCTTCGACGACCCGCAGCGTTGCGATCGCCTCTTCCTTCTCGGCGACGCCGAGATCGGCCTCGACGCGACCGCGAGCGATGTCGGCGAGTTCGCGTGACCGCTCCTCCTTCTCCTTGTTCGCTTCGGCGACCGCGGTATCGCGGCCGGTGACGGCGAGCAGGCGGTCGCGCTCGATGTTCTCGGCCTCGACCTTGACGACGCGCTCGCGGTTCAAGCCGGCGATCGCGATCTCGCGGTCCTTGTTCTCGTTGGCCACGCCGATGCCCTGCTCGGCGTTCAGGTGCGCTTCTTCGGCTCGCTTGCGCTCGGCCTCCTCGATCAGGCGGGCCTCGGCATCGGACTGTGCCTGCACCGTGCGGATCTCCTGCTGCTGGCGGGCCTCGGCCTCAGCGCGGTCGCGTTCCATCTCGAACACGGCCTTGTCGGCGTCGACGGTGCGGCGGGTGGTCTCCTCACGCTCCAGCATCTCGGCCTTGTTGGTCTCGATGTGCTGCGCGGCGGTGCGTTCGGTGATCTTGCGGATGCCGTCGGCGTCGAGGATGTTGTCCGGGTCGAAGTCGGCGAGCGGTGTCTGCTCGAGGTAGTCGATGGCGACGTCTTCGAGCACGTAGCCGTTGAGGTCCTTGCCGATGACCTCGATGATCTCGTCTCGGAAGGCGTCTCGATCGGTGTACAGCTGTTCGAAGTCGAACTTCTTGCCGACGGTCTTCAGCGCCTCTGAGAACTTCGCTGCGAACAGCGTGTTCAGCGTGGCGATGTCGGACGCACGCTCACAGCCGATCGACTGGGCGACCTTCTTGACCGCCTGCTCGGTCGGGTCGACCTTGACGAAGAACTCGACGGCGATGTCGGCACGGATGTTGTCCTTGCAGATCAGCCCGTTGCCGCGACCCCGCCGTTCGATCTGGATGTTCTTGACCGAGATGTCCATGATCTCGGCCTTGTGGATCACCGGGACGACGATCTGACCGGTGAAGGTGACCACGACGGATCGCCACTTCGACACGACGAGCGCCTGCCCCTGCGGCACCTTGCGGAACAGCCGTGAGACGAGGAACGCGACGAGGACGATGACGACGATGGCGACGGCGACGACGATGCCGACCGCTGCGAGAACGCTGCCCATGTTGTTGCTCTTTCTGTGTTGGAGATCGGTAGCGGACGTGTGCTGCGACGAGACGTCTGAGTGATCAGGCGACGCGCATCACGGTGCGAGTTCGGGTGGGATCCGGTCGACGATGAAGTCGTCGGTCGCCTCGTTCCAGTCGACGAGGAGCGCCCGATCGCCCCGCTGGAGCTCGCCCGGGCCGATGCCGGCGCCCGATGTGGTTCGGACGTCCACCGTCGAGACCGTCCCGTCGGGCCAGGTGGCCTCGCCGCGGCCGGTGGTGTCGGTCACGGTGCTCGACCGGATCTCGACCACCCGCCCCAGCAGATCGAGCTTCGACGGTGCTCGCTCGGTCTCGAACGCGAGGGCGAGCTTGGGTGCCAACCATGCGGTGAACGCGAGGCTGCTGGCGGCGGCGGCGAGCCCGATGACGACGGCGAGTACGACCAGCGCCGTCCCCGACCTGCCGTCGAGCAGGAACACGCTCGCGAGCACCGACACGAACCAGCCGGCGAGACCGACCACCGTGAGCAGCAGGATGCTCGGCACGTCGGACAGGTTGAGTGGCTCGAGGACGTCGTCGAGCAGGCCCTCGCCCGGGTCCGCCTCGACGTCGAGCGCGCCGACGAGCGAGAGCAGCCACATCACGCCCACGATCGCCAGCAGTGCCGTGAAGATGATGGTGGGGAGTTCCACGGAAGCTCGCAGCACATCACCCATGTGTCAGAGGATGCCAGTTCCCGGATGACTTCCGTCACGCCCGAGATCGAAAACACACAACCGTTACGAAGCTGAGTCGCCCCCGCGCAAGATCGAATGCCACGACTGGCGCCCTGCCCGCCGGTCAGCGGTCGGCCCGACGTGGTGGATCTCTCCGTCGGGGCGTCGCCAGGTACCGATTCGGTCGGCATCGAGCCGCAGCGTCCACCCTCCTTCGTGCAACCGATGGTGATGGTGCTCGCAGACCGGGGCGAGGTTCGCCAGGTCGGTCGGCCCGACATCGCGCGTCCAGAAGTCGACGTGGTGAATCCTGCAGTCGTCGATGCCCACGTCGCAGCCGGGGAATGCGCACGATGCGTGGATCGTCGTGAGCGCGTGTCGCTGCTCGGGGCTCGCAGTGCGTCGTGCCCGGCCGTGGTCCAGCACGCGAGCGGCACCGTCGAGCACGGTCGGGATGATCTCGGCATCGCAGCACAGTCGACGAAGGGTCGAGATCGGTAGATCTCGCCCGTCGCTCGTCTCGCAGAGGCCGTGCGTCACTACGTCGGCCCGGAGTCGGTCGACGTCGACCACGGCCAGGATCTGGGGCGACCGATCCACGACTCGAGTCGTGGTGCCGTGTGCCGTCGGGCCCGCGTCCGTGGCCGGGCCCGACGTGGCGCCGATGACGCAGTTGACCCACGCTTCGACCTCGAGTTCCTGCCAGCTGCGCTCGGCGTTGGCCTCGCAGTGGCGGAGCCGCTGGAGCTCGCGTCGAGCCGCCCGCTGAAGTTGGTGGTCTCGGATGGGGTCGAGCTCGATCATCGTGTGGCACATGCCCGTCACTCGATCGGTCCAGCGCGACACCTTCGACGCGGCACGCTGTGATTCCAGTTCGTCGGCATTCGACCCGGTGTGCGAATCGGCGAGCAGCTGCTTCGCGAGCTGTCGACACTCTCGACGGAAGGCGTCGAGCCCGAGTCGACTCGATCGTTTCAGGAGTTCGTCGGCGTGCGACAGGTACTCGGCCCGAACGGCGTCGGGGAGGCTGCGGCCCGCCTTCGCGATCGCGTCGGCGTGGACGCCCGTGATCGATCCGTCGTCGAGCGCGTCTTCGACCTCGGGTGCTGCGAGGCAGAGCTCGTCGCGATCGCTGACGGTGCGGCCGTGTCGCCCGTCGCCGCCCGCAGCTGCGGCGACCGCTTCGCGTGCGGGCTCAGCAGCGCCGATCGACTCCAACTCGCGCATCCGACGATGTGCCCGGACCTCGATCGCGTCGAGCTTGGAGCGGATCCGACGCGACGCATCGAGGAGCCTCATCAGCCCGTCACGATCGAGTGCGCCGAGGTCGGCGTCGACCAACGCAAGCATCTCTCGGTCGAGTCCTCGTGGCCGGACGACGACGCCCGGCGGGGACTTCGATGTGTTCATGGTGCCCCTTCTTCGGAGAGAAGGAAGGGGAAGTCGGCATCGAACATAGTATCGATAGAGCCCGTCAGATGCAACCATGTGTTCGAGAAGTGGCAGGACGGTGTTCGGCGATCTGTCGTCGTGGGTTCTG
>JBCBDK010000023.1:0-9081 GCA_038529675.1 Actinomycetota bacterium | reverse complement strand
CATGTGTTCGAGAAGTGGCAGGACGGTGTTCGGCGATCTGTCGTCGTGGGTTCTGGCCTGGTCGGTTGCGGTCGACGTGTCAAACTTCGCTCGGTGTGCGCCGAGCGACCGCTTGATCTCGTCGCCTTCGACTGCGACGGAGTCCTCGTGGACAGTGAACGAATCGCGATCGAGATTGAGGCGCAGGTGCTCACGCGGATGGGTTGGGCGATCACTGCCGAGGAAGTGGTCGAACGATTCATGAGCAGACCCAGTGGCGACGTTCTTGACGATGTCGCAGCGCGGTTGGGTCGCGAACGAGCAACCGAGTTCGACCGCATCACGACCCACGAGGTGCTGACGGCGTTTCGCCAACGCCTGACTGCCGTCGACGGCGTCCAAGACCTGGTTGCGGGACTGCACGACGCCGGTGTCGCAACGTGCGTCGCATCCAGTGGCAGTCACCGGAAGATGGAGTTGACCCTCGGCATCACCGGCCTCTACGAAACCTTCACCGGCCGGATCTTCTCGGCGAGCGATGTCGAGCACGACAAACCCGCACCCGATCTGTTTGTCCACGCCGCAGCGAGCATCGGCGTGGATCCCGATCGCGCAGCGGTCGTCGAAGACAGCGTGTCGGGGATTCGGGCTGCACGAGCCGCCGGCATGGTGTGCTTTGGATACGTTGGCGGGCTGACGTCAGCAGGCGCGCTCGTGGCTGCCGGCGCAATCCCCTTCGACCGCATGGCCGAACTCGCTTGCGAGTTCGGCCTCGACGCCTGAGGTGTCCGCTGGCTCGTTGCCCTGCCGAGCATGGTCGATACGGTCGCCCGCGTGGCACTCGACGTCGGCGCATGGCGGGGACTGCGGCTCGTGTCTCCGGTCGCCGGTGGTCATCGGAACGAGGTGTGGCGGGGTGACATCGCCGGAACGCCGGTCAGTGTGCGTCGGTCCCGCCGGTCGACCGAGTCGCTCGACTGGGAGCTCGACCTGATCGAACAGCTCGATGCTGCGGACCTGATCGTGCCGACCGTGGTCCGCTCCGACGACGGGCGTCGACATGTCGACCGTGTCGTCGTTCAGCAGTGGATCGGCGGGCGCGAACCCTCGATCCAGCACGACTGGCGTCTCGTCGCCGACGCCCTCAGCCGCGTCCAGCGACTCCCGGTGGCGCCGACCGGTCAGCGACCCGGCTGTTCGACCGTCGTCGAACTGACGCGTGCCGGCCGATCCGTGGACGCCGACCTCGCTGCGTTGCCCGACGACGTCGCGGCACGAGTGCTCGCCGTGTTCGCCGAGTTCGCTGACGCTCCGGTGACGCTGATCCACGGCGACCCGCACGCATCGAACCTCCGGATCCTCGACGATGGTCGGGTCGGTCTCCTCGACTTCGACGAGAGTCGCGTCGACGTCACCTGGCACGACCTGTCCAATCTCGGCGTCCAGGTCCTCGACGACGACACCCACGCCCGGGCGCAGCGACTCAGCGACGCCTGGGAGGCTGCCAATGCCTGGGTCGTCGAGCCGGACTACGCCCGACATCGACTCCGGCGACTGGCGGACATCTGACCCTGCCAGCCGCGTCACGCCGAGCTCAGGCTCGACGGAACGCCTCGGCGTCGATCGCGATGAACACCGCCCGACCGCTCGCGACCACCTGGCCGGTCGAGCGGACGGTGAGCTCGCCGTTCATGTGCAGCTTGCGTCCGTCTCGTTCACGAAGGCGGACGCGGCACTCGAGCGCTTCGTCGATCGGCGTCGGCGCCAGGTAGCGGACGGTGAGTTCGCCGGTGAACGCCGGTTGCTGCTCGATCGTCAGCACGAATCCGAACAGGTCGTCGAACAGTGCCGACACGATGCCGCCGTGGCTCCGGGCGGGAGCCCCCTCGTGCGCCTTCCCGAGCGTCACGTAGCCGACGGCGTCGTCGCCCTCCCGGAACACGTCGACGTCGAAGCCGAGCGGTGCCGACCGCCCGGACACGGGCCGCTCGTCGAAGCTGTACATGCGCTCACCGGAACGAGGCGCCGGACCCCAGTCGCCGGTCGGCCGCTCCGTCACCCGATCTCGCAACTGCCCCTCCGCCAGCTCATCGGTCAACTGTTCGAGCAGGTCGGTGGCGCGTGCTGCGTCGTCGACGTCGATGTGGTGGCCGGCGATGGCATGACCGAGCCGGCGATACGACGCACCGAGCGCGGCGCGGGCCTCGGCCTCGTCGGGCGGGAAGGGTGAGGTGGGTACCGCGCTCACGGCGATCAGCGTGACAGACGCCGGTACCGCTGCCCACATCCGAGATGCCGGGCACGCCGATCCGGCATGCGCTCGCCTCGAGACGTGCTCGTCCAGAGACGTTCTTGATCCAAACGTTCCCCGCGCACGAATGCACTGCGTCGACACCGCGTCGACCACGACACCCGTCGTCAACCACCCAGGAGAGGGACCCATGAAGAAGACACTGCTCGGAGCCGTCGGACTCGCCGGCCTCGTCGTCGGAGCGACGGCGATCGGCGGAACCGGCGGCGCCGCTGATCACCTCGATGCGCCGCGGGCGCAGTCGAATCCGGCGCTCGACATCAACGACGTCTACGCCTTCCAGTCGCCGACGAACCCCGACAACTCGGTGTTCATCATGACGGTGAACCCACTCGCCGGAATCCTGTCGGGCACCGAATTCGACGAGCGTGGTGCGTATCGGTTGCACATCGACAACGACGGCGACGCCAAGACCGACGTGCTCATCCCGATCTCGTTCGAGGACCGCAACGGCGACGGGACCCAGGAGATGCGCGTGCACGGGTTCAACACGGACGACGTCGGCACGGCGTTCTCGCTCCGCGGTGGCGGAACCGCGTGGGCCGGGCTCGCCGACGACCCGTTCTTCTTCGACCTGGCCGGCTTCCAGGACGGACTGAACTTCACGGGTGACGACACGCTCGCCGGCACGAACGTCTCGGCGATCGTCCTCGAGCTGCCCAGCAGCCGCGTCACCGACGGCGATCCGAACATCGGCGTGTGGGCGACGACGGCGACCCAGCAGGGTGGTGGGGGCCGCGTCGACCAGGTCGGTCGTCCGGCGATCAACACCGTGTTGATCGGTAGCGACGACAAGGACGCCTTCAACCGCACGTCGACCACCGACCAACTTGAGGTGTGGGGACCGAAGGTGAACGCGGCGATCGCCGGGCTCAGCTCACAGGCCAACGCCGACGCGCTGACGCCGATCCTGCTGCCCGACATCCTCACGTTCGACACGTCGAACCCGGCCGGCTTCCTCAACGGCCGTGGGCTGGCCGACGACGTGATCGACGCGGAGCTGGCGCTGCTCACCGAAGGTGCTCTCGCAGGTGACGGCGTCGACGCCAACGACGTGCCGTTCCTCGACGTGTTCCCGTACCTCGCCCCGCCCCACGCGACGGGGGTCGACGAGAGCTGAGCCGAGGCGGACGTGCGGAGGGGCCGGGTCGACCTCCTCGACTCGGCCCCTCGCTCGGATCGCCCGTCGCCTTCACATCCTTTGCAACCACCCACGGAGCCCGTCATGTTCATCACGAGATTCGCCATCGTCGGCCTCGTCGCCGCCGTCCTCGCCTCGACCGTCGCGATCGTTCGCGATGCCGGGGACGATCGACCCGTTGCCGACGCTGCACCAGGCATCCTGCTCGACGACTCCTCCGGCATCGCGCCGCTCGGCGAGGTCGTCGAGTTCTTCGAACGACGGGTCGAGAACCGCCCCGACGATCACGTCGCCCAGACGAACCTGGCACGTTCGCTCGGTGAGCTCGCCGCCCAGACCGCCGACATCGGCCTGTACCGCGAGGCCGAGACGGCAGCCCGAGCGGCGCTCGAGATCGCACCGGGGAGTCGTCCCGCCGCCCTGGCGTTGGCGAGCGCGCTCCAGGCGCAGCATCGCTTCGACGAGGCGCTCGCGATCTCAACCGACGTCCTCGACCAGGCACCGAGCTCGACCGCTGCGCTCACCGCGGTCGCCGACGCCTACTTCGAGCTCGGCGACCTCGACCGTGCCGGCGACGCCTTCCGACGGCTCGATGCGGCCGGCTCGAACGCTGCGACGCTCAGCCGCCTCGCTCGGTTGGCGTCGGAACGTGGCGACCACGACGAGTCGATCGAGCTCGCCGAACGCGCCGAGGCGGCGAGTGCGAGCTTCTCACTGCGTCCGAACCAAGCGGCGTTCTATCCCTTCCAGACCGGCCACTTCCGAGTGCACGGCGGCGACGTGGACGGTGCGATGGAGTCGCTCGAGGCAGCACTCGACATCGATCCCGATCACCCCGGTGCGACCGAGTTGCTCGCCTCCCTCCTCGCAGCGACCGGCGACTTCGACGGGTCGGCAGCGCTGTTCGAGCGACGACTGGGGCTGGGACCGGCTGCTGGCATCCACGCCTCGTACGCGGTCGTGCTGCGTGCGCTGGGGCGAGACGATGCCGCTGCCGAACATGAGCAACTCGCCCGCGAACTCGCCGCGGTCACCGACGATCCGACCGAGCACGGGCACCTCTCCCAGTTCCCGCTCGACCTCTCGAGTTCCGGCCCCGTCGCGGCTGCGCCAGGCGAGTCAGCCGAGTCCTGACACCGTTCTGGCCGGCGACCGTCAGCCGGCGTCGCTCAGCCGGCGTCGGCGGCGGCTTGATCGAGGGCGTTCGCAAGGGTGTTCCAGGACAGCACGGCGCACTTGATGCGCACCGGGAACTTGACCACGCCCTGCAGGGCCTCGAGGTCGCCGAGATCGGTGGCGTCGTCGCCGTCGATCAGCTCGACCCCCTCGATCCCCATCAGCGACTTGAACCGACGGAGCAGCGCCTTGGTGTTGCCGACCGACGTGCCCAGCACGGCTTGGCTCATCATCGAGGCCGACGACTGCGAGATCGAGCAGCCCTGGCCGCCGATCTTGATGTCGCGGACGGTCGCATCGTCACCCGTACCGGTCGACGTGTCGACGTCGAGGTAGACGGTGATCTCGTCACCGCACAGCGGGTTGTGTCCGTCGGTCTTGACGGCGGGCGGCTCGAGCTCACCGCGGTTCCGCGGCGTGCGGTAGTGGTCGAGGATGATCTCGCGGTAGAGGTCTTCAAGTCCGGGCATCGTCACCTCCAGGCATGTCAGAACCCGAAGATATCGGTAGCGCCGTCAAGGCCATCGGCCAGCGAGTCGACGTCGGATTCGTCGTTGTACAGATAGATCGACGCACGCGTCGTCGCCCCCACGTCGAGCACCTTCATCAGCGGCTTCGCGCAGTGGTGGCCGGCTCGCACGCACACGTTGCTCCCGTCGAGGACCTGACTGACGTCGTGAGGATGCAGGTCGCGGAACGCGAAGCTGAACACGCCGCCTCGAACCTCGACGTTGTCCGGCCCGTAGATCGTGATGTCGTCGCCGAAGCGGGCGTTGAGCGAGTCGAGTGTGTAGCGCGTGAGCTCCATCTCGTGCTGGCGCACGTTCGCCATGCCGAGGCCCTCGAGGTACTCGACCGCAGCGGTGAGTCCGGCGGCCTCGACGATCGGTGGCGTCCCCGCCTCGAACTTGGCCGGGACGGGCGCCGTGGTGAACCCACCGAAGGTCACGGTGTCGATCATGTTGCCGCCGCCGAGGAACGGCGGCATGGCATCGAGCAGCTCCATCCGGCCCCACAGCATCCCGATGCCCGACGGGCCGCACATCTTGTGACTCGAGAACGCGACGAGGTCGGCATCCCACGCCTGTACGTCGGTCACGTTGTGCGGCACGAACTGGCACGCGTCGACGACGGCGATCGCGCCGGCGTCGTGCGCCCGCTCGCACAGTCGCTGGATCGGCGTGATGGTGCCGAGGACGTTCGACATCGCCGTGAACGACAACACCTTCGCGCCGTCGAGCAGGGTGTCGAGGTCGGTGAGATCGAGCTGACCGTCGTCGGTCAGCGGAATCCAGCGGATCTCGATGCCGCGCTCGGCGGCAAGCATCTGCCACGGGACGATGTTGGCGTGGTGCTCCATCGCGGTGAGCACGACGACGTCGCCGGTGCCGAGGTTGGCGCGACCCCACGCCATTGCGATCAGGTTCATCGACTCGGTCGCGTTCTTGGTGAACACGATCTCGTCGGTGCTCGGCGCGTTGACGAATCGTGCGATCGCCCGCCGTGCTCCCTCGTACACCTCGGTGGCCTCACCGGCGAGCCGGTACGACGAGCGGTTGATCGGCGCGTACGACTGCTCCATGAACCGAGACATCGCATCGATCACCGACTGCGGTTTGTGCGAGGTGTTGCCCGAGTCGAGGTAGACGAGTGGCTTGTCGTCGATCGTTCGCTTCGCGAGCAGGGGGAAGTCGGCCTTGACGGCGGCGACGTCGAATCCGGCGCTGGCGCTCATCGCCTCAGACGCTCGCCGTGCGGAACGACTCGTAGCCGTCGCGCTCGAGCTGCTCGGCGAGTTCCATGCCACCCGATGTGACGATCCGGCCGTCGACCAGGATGTGCACGTGGTCAGGCGCCACCTCGTCGAGCAGGCGCTGGTAGTGGGTGATGAGCACGACGCCCATGCCGGGCCGTTCGGCGCGCACTTCGCGAATGCCCTGGGCGACGATTCGCAGCGCGTCGATGTCGAGGCCCGAGTCGGTCTCGTCGAGGATCGCGATCTCGGGCTCGAGGATGGCCATCTGCATGATCTCGTTGCGCTTCTTCTCGCCGCCCGAGAAGCCCTCGTTCAAGTAGCGGTCGACGAACCCGGAGTCCATCCCGAGGCGCTCCATCCACTCCATCGTGGCGATCCGGAGTTCGAGCACCGAGAGGTCGACGCCCTTGCGGGCCGACAGCGCCTGGCGGAGGAACTGGATCACCGACACGCCAGCGATCTCCTGCGGGTACTGGAAGGCGAGGAACATGCCGGCCTTCGCACGCTCGTCGACCGGCCACTCGGTCACGTCGTCGCCGCGGAACGAGACGCTGCCCTCGGTGACCTCGTACTCGTCGGATCCCATCAGCGTGGCGCCGAGGGTGGACTTGCCCGATCCGTTCGGTCCCATGATCGCGTGGACCTCACCGGGCAGGACGGTGAGGTCGAGGCCGCGGAGGATGTCGCCGTGATCGGAGTCGGCCGGCCGGGCGTGGAGATCGGAGACCTGGAAGAGAGGTGCGGTGCTCACCTGGCCGAGTGTACGAGCCCACGCGGAATTTCTCCTACGCACGTAGTGCAAAATCGCAGGACGCTCGAACCGTGCTCGAAGCCCGCCGGAACGGTGCGCGGATGATGCTTGGACGGTGGTCGACCGAACGGGGCGTCGCTTCGAACCGGACGGCGGGGTCGGGCTCGTAGATTGACAGGATGGCCGACCGGGTGGAGCGTCTGACGAACCTGCTCGCCCTGCTCCTCGAGTCGCACGACGCACTGTCGTTGCGCGACGTCCGCCGTGAGCTCGAGGGCCAGTATCCGGAGGTCGACAACTCCGCGCGCCAGGCGTTCGAGCGTGACAAGGCGGCGCTCCGCTCGATCGGTGTGCCCATCGAGACCGAGATCGTCGGCGGTGCCGACGCGGGCCAGACCCGATACCGCATCGATCGCCGCACCTACGAGCTCGCCGATCTCGATCTCGGTCCCGACGAGGTCCGAGCGCTCCAGGTCGCGGTCGCGACCGTCCGATCCGACGCCGGCCAGCACGCGCTCTGGAAGCTCGGGGGTGCGGTCGTCGGCGAGCGGCCGCCCGTGTCGGCCGTGCTGCCCGAGCGACCCGAGCTGCCAGTGGTCCGTTCGGCGATCGCGTCGAGCTCGCCGATCGCGTTCGACTACCCGGTGAGCGCCGGGCCGGCCAGTGGCGGCTCGGTCGGCGGCTCGGGCGCTCCCGCAGTCGCACGCCGGACGATCGACCCGTGGGGTGTGCTCCTCCGAGGCGGCTTCTGGTGCGTCGCCGGACGTGACCACGACCGCGATGCCAAACGGACGTTCCGCCTCGACCGGGTCGTCGGCGACCTCGAGATCGGCGAGCCCGGGTCGTTCCAGCGGCCGGCCGACTTCGACGTGCGAGCAGCCTTCCCGGCCGACCCGAAGCAGATCGGCCACGCGGTCGGCGACTCGCTCGAGGCGACGGTGCGCATCGACGCGATCCGGGCGGCAGCCGTGGTGCGGGAGCTCGGCGACGAACGTGTGGTCGCGACGCACGGTGACGGCTCGGTCGACGTACACGTCCCGGCGTCGAACCTCGACGCGTTCCGATCCTGGCTGCTCGGCCTCACCGTCCATGCCGTGGTCCTCGCCCCACCCGAGGTCCGCGCCCACGTGGTCGAGTGGCTGACCGCCGTGGCCGAACCGGGCGCAGCGAAGGCAACGCGATGAACGCAACGAAACGGTCGGTCCGCGCCGAGGACCGACTCCGCCGGCTCCTCGTGATGCTGCCGTGGCTGATGGAGGTCGAGCACGTGCCGCTCGCCGACGTCGCGGCTCGTTTCGACATGACCGAGGCCGAGGTGGTCCGCGACCTCGAACTCGTCGCGATGTGTGGGCTGCCGCCGTACGTCGACGAGATGATCGACGTCTTCGTCGACGACGGTCTCGTCTTCGTCGGTGTGCCCCGGCTCTTCCGCCGGTCGCTTCGCCTGACCGCTCCGGAGGCGTTCTCGCTGCTCGCCGCAGCACGGACCGCCGCCGAACTCCCCGGTGCCGATGCCGACGGTGCACTCCAGAGCGGACTCGATCGCATCGCCGCAGCGCTCCGTGACGCGGGTGTCCTGGGCGAGGCGGCGCCCGACGCGGGAGCACCGACGACCGGCGTCGAGATCGACCTCGACCGACCGCCACTCGCGGACGACGTCGCGGCCGCGGTCGCCGACGGCGCCGAGTTGGAGATCGACTACTACAGCCCCACACGCGATGAAGTCGCGCCGCGCCTGGTGATCCCTCGTCACGTGTTCGTCGATCGCGGCAACTGGTACATGCGGGCGAACGACGGCACCTCCGAGGAGGAGCGCACCTTCCGCATCGACCGGATCGAGCGCCTCGAACGGACCGGTGTCCGCGTCGAGGTGGACCCTGCGCTCGCCGAGCCCGCCGAGTTCTTCACCGATCGCGACGTCCCCCGCGTCCAGGTGGCGCGCGGGGCGAGGCGCAGCCGGACGCGGG